>JAGLBQ010000116.1 GCA_023146675.1 Cocleimonas sp.
TTTTTTATCAAGTTCAAAACGAATATAAGGATTAACACGGCTAGAAACTTTCACCTCAGCCAACTCAATTTTATCCAATTGTTTCGCGCGTGAGGTTGCTTGCTTTGCTTTTGAAGCATTAGCAGAGAAACGGCTCACAAATTCTTTTAGTTCAGCAATTTTTACCTTTTTCTTGGCATTATCAGAGAGTAAACGCTCTCTTGTTTGTGTTGCTGCAAACATATACTGGTCATAGTTACCAGGATAAAGGCGTAACTCACCATAATCTAAGTCTGCCATATGGGTACACACACTGTTGAGGAAGTGACGATCATGCGAGATAATCACCATGGTGCTTTTACGCTCAACAATAATATCTTCCAACCAGCGAATGGTATTAATATCAAGGTTGTTAGTTGGCTCGTCGAGTAATAAAATATCAGGATTTGCAAATAATGCCTGCGCCAATAACACCCGCAGCTTCCAACCAGGCGCAACCGCACTCATCGGCCCTGTATGTTGCTCAAGCGCTATACCAACACCCAGCAATAAATCCCCTGCACGTGATTCCGCCGTATAGCCATCCATTTCGCCAAACTTAATTTCCAGATCAGCAACGATCATGCCCTCATCTTCACTCATCTCGGGCAAAGAATAAATACGATCACGCTCTTCCTTAATCTTCCATAATTCCTTATCGCCTTTAATAACCGTATCAACCACGCTAAACTCTTCAAAAGCAAACTGATCCTGCCCCAAAACCGAAAAGGTCTCATTAGGATCCATTGACACATTACCCCCCGTTGGTTCTAGCTCACCCGATAAAATTTTCATAAAGGTTGATTTGCCGCAGCCATTTGCGCCAATCAAGCCATAACGATTACCCTCGCCAAATTTGACTGAGATATTTTCAAACAGAGGCTTAGCCCCAAATTGCATTGTGATATTGGCTGTAGAGATCATGTTAGGTTTCGTATTTGTTAGAAGGTTAATAAGGGGTAAAACCTTGCCAATCTAATCAGTGGTCAGATAAATGCTCGTACTATCCAACAACATCAATTAATGAGGGCGAACAGTACATCTTATCTGCCCTGCATTTTAATGTTTGGCAATGGTATTTTTTAGTTGGCAGGGAATTTAGCTTGTCGAGAGAAAAAGCTCAAGATTAATGTGTATAATCTAGGGATTAGATGTGATTTTTTAGAACAAGGAAGTAAATAAAGACAATATGGCAACAAATCGAAAAAAACTACAACACTTCCGCAAAATGCGTGACACCGATTTAAATGACGTCATGCAACTCGAATTACTCGCCTACCCCTTTCCATGGCGACGTCAATTATTTGAAGACTCGCTCAGCAAACCCAGCTACACCTGCTGGGTATTTGAACACGAAAATGAATTCAGCGGCTACCTCATCAGCTCTTCCGCAGCAGGTGAGGCACATATATTAAACCTGTGTGTCCATCCCAAATTACAGGGGAAAGGCTGGGGCAGAAAACTACTCGCAGAGGCGGAATGGATAGCCAAACAGCACCGCGCAGATACTTGCTTTCTAGAGGTCAGAGTCTCCAACCATGCTGCACTACATTTGTATGAATCCAGTGGCTACAATGAAATTGGACGCAGAAAAAAGTATTATCCCGCAAAAAATGGGCGTGAAGATGCAGTTGTTATGGCGAAGAGTTTAATTTAAGGTATTTCTTAGCCTTCATTTCCTGACCATCCACTAACACATGCGTAGCAATACCGCGCCGACAAAGCTCCTCGGGCTTCATCCAAAAATCTTTGCCCGCAAGCATTTGTTTGTATTCTTTTTTCTTTAAAAACTTAGGCTTCACAATCACATCAAAAAAGAATTCTCTCAAATGTGTGGCTTGATGTTTAAATTGTGACTCGATTTCTCCCCCTTTACCCCACACTGCACCAGAGTAATCATGAAACATCAAATCACTGCGCGGTGTAATCACACGTTTATCGCCCATACAGAAGATAAGTGCCCCCATTGAATACCCACACGCATCCAGTACGGTTGTTGTTCTGCCCTGAAATTTATTTTTAATAATGGAATAAAACTGACTGCCCTCATTAACAAAACCACCGCGTGAGTTAATACGCAGCTCCAAGGCATCATGCTTGCCCGCATCCCATAATTGATTAAATATATCGTGCAATCCCCTTTCATGCTCATGAAAAGCAGCAATGAACATTCTATAGGCAGTATGTTTTGGGGTCTTTTTATAAGTATCTTTTGAAGCCTTTACTTCCTTTTCTGCCACATCCTTCTTATACAAGGTATGGTGCTTAGAATTTAGCTTATCGTCATCATCAATCATTTGTTTAAACATCATTTATTCGCCTGTTGGATTAAAGTATTGGCAGTTTAGCATTATCTCATCACCAAATAGGAATTTGGTAACGAGAGTCACTAAATTGCTTTCAGCTATGAATCATGACCAAACAAGTCACGCGTTACCACCTTGCTTTCAATATCTCGAATATCATCTGCCAAGCGATTAGCAACCACTACATCTGATATTTTCTTAAACTCTTCCAGATCACGAATAACGCGAGAACGGAAAAAATCCTCATCATCCAGCTCAGGCTCATAAACAACCACTTCAATGCCCTTGGCTTTAATACGCTTCATAATACCTTGAATCGAAGAGGCTCTAAAATTATCCGAACCACTTTTCATAATAAGACGATAAATACCCACTATTTTCGGTTTCTGTTTGATAACAAGATCAGCAATATAATCTTTACGGGTTGAATTTGACTCCACAATCGCATGAATCAAATTACTAGGAACATCCTGATAGTTTGCACGTAATTGCTTTGTGTCTTTAGGTAGGCAATAGCCACCATAACCAAAAGATGGATTATTATAATGACTACCAATACGCGGATCTAACCCAACCCCTTCGATAATTTGTCGTGAACTCAGGCTATGAACTTGCGCATAGGTATCCAGCTCATTGAAATAAGCAACCCGCATGGCAAGATAGGTATTTGAAAATAACTTAATCGCTTCTGCTTCGGTTGAATCCGTAAACAATACCGCTACATCTTCTTTTATCGCCCCTTGTTCAAGTAAGCTAGCAAACTTTTTTGCACGCTCTGACTGTTCACCAACAATAATACGAGAGGGATAAAGATTATCATAAAGCGCTTTCCCTTCTCTTAAAAACTCGGGAGAAAATATAAGTTTATCAATGCCTAGCTTCTCTTTAATGCGCGAGGTATAGCCAACAGGAACCGTTGATTTTAAAATCATCACGGCATTTGGATTGATTTGATTAACATCCTTAATGACCGCCTCAACTGACTCGGTATTAAAATAATTTGTTTGCGTATCATAATCCGTTGGCGTGGCGATAATCACAAAGTCAGCACCTTGATAAGCGGCTTCTTTATCGATAGTTGCCTTAAAGTCTAAGGTTTTATGTTGTAAAAAATCTTCAATCTCTACATCGGCAATGGGTGACTGTTTATTATTAAGCATATCCACTTTTTCTGGAACGATATCCAGCGCCACAACTTCATGATGCTGCGCCAGCAATATCCCATTA
>JAGLBQ010000117.1 GCA_023146675.1 Cocleimonas sp.
ACACGTACATCTTTAGTATAAAACAATGACATACAAAGAAAGAAGACCACAACAATACCAATCAGAAAAGTATAGCCTTTCTTGGTATCACGAATCATAGGAATAATAATGCCACGGAAAAACTTTTCCATATAAGCAGCTTGTTTATGCTCTTTCTCTGCTGCTTTATGTAATTCACTTAATTTTGGTCTTAATTTATAGGTTAACCAAGGGGTAAATGCGAATGCGGCAAACAGTGAGATCAGCATGGCTGCCGATCCTAATTTGGGAATGGGTGACATATAAGGCCCCATCATTCCTGATACAAACATCATCGGCAATAAAGCGGCAATAACGGTAAAGGTTGCCAAAATTGTGGGATTACCCACTTCTCGTACTGCATCTACGGCAACATCAATACTGGTTGAATCGGACAACAGCCAACGTCGATAGATATTTTCTACGACCACGATGGCATCATCGACCAGAATACCAATCGAAAAGATCAAGGCAAACAAACTAACTCGATCAATCGTCAACCCTAGCATCCAAGCAACAAAAACCGTTGATGCAATGATGACAGGAATAATTGCCAACACCACCACACCTGCACGCCAGCCTAATGCTAGCCAGATTAACAGGGTAACAATGATCGTTACTTTTATTAGTTTTGCTAAAAGTGCATTTACTTTAGAGCGGGCGGATTCACCATAGTTACGTGTAATTTCCACATGAATATTATCAGGAATAGTACGCCCTTTTAAATACTCAAGTCGCTCAATAATATTATCAGCAACGGCAATACCATTACTACCATGCTTTTTAGCAATCGCTAAGGTGACGGCGGCGGCTCCTGATGCTTTCTCAAATGCTTCTGTCGTACCTTCTTCGTTCTGACCCTGATCATAGCGATAGGCAGGACCTGTATAAAAGCCAACCATACGAGTTGACTCACTAGGACCTTCCGTTACTTTTGCAACATCACGAATATAGACAGGACGACCTTCAACAACAGCCACCATTAAACGATTTACATCTTGTGCTGAGGTTAAAAAAGATCCTGTTACAATTTTGAAAGTTTTGTTATTAGGCTCTACATCACCTGCCGTACGTTCTGAGTTTGCTGAACGCACTGCATTAGCAACCTGCTCAATAGAAACACCATACGTTGCCAGACGTTCAGGCATAATTTCAATACGTACTTCTTCTTCACGACCATCAACAATATAGCTCTGACTCGTATTCTCAATAGCCCGCATATCTTGCAAGACATCCAGACCCACTAGACGCAGGGTGGAGTCATCTATTTCATTCGACCATAGCGTGATACCAACAACAGGAACATCATCGACACCTTTTGGTTTTACCAAAGGCTGTGATGCACCGCGCGGCAGTAGATCCATATTAGAGGATATTTTGTCATACAGTTTAACCAGTGACGATTCCATGTCTTCGCCAACAATAAATTGTACTGTCACCATTGCTTGCTCATGCATAGAAGCAGAGTAAACATGATCAATACCCGTCATTTCGGTCAAAATACCTTCTAATGGACGCGCAATTAATGATTCAACTTCTGTCGCCGACGCACCAGGATACTGCACAAAAATATCAGCCATGGGGACGGATACTTGTGGATCTTCCTGCCTTGGTGTAATCATTAAACCAAGAATGCCGATTGCTAAAAAGGCAAAAAGAAGAAGGGGAGACAAGGGAGAGGTGATAAAAGCTTTTGCTGTTTTACCTGCAATCCCTAGATTTTTTTTATTAGCATCTAGTTTCTGCTGGCTATATTGATTTTCGGACTGTTCACTCATGAGATTATCTGCATTTAGTATTGATATTTAGCAAAGAAAGTTACTAACCTAGCGACTTAGTTTGGTTACTTTCTAACACTTAAATTTTATTGCTTTGCAACACTTGTTTGTGGCATCCAGCCAGACAATGCTCCAGGAGGAGGATTATCAACTACTTTCTCACCAATTTTAATACCCGTTATGACCTGTACCGTACTATTTCCTTGGTCGACGCCAAGACGGAGTAGGCGTAGTTTCGTGACACCTTTTGCCTCATCCAGAACCAGCACACTCGGCAAGCTACGACCTTTAATCAACGCTGTTTTTGGAATGGTAATAATGGCTTTACCAATACCACCAGAATCAGGCAAAAACAGCTCCGCATACATTCCTGGTGATGCATTAATACCTGTCTTTAGATCAAATTTAACCACTACCGTATGGCGTGCTGCATCAGCAACAGGATAAATTTGAGCTACCCTTGCTTGACTTTTACGTCCACCAATTTTCACAGGAATAATCATTCCCTTTTTCAAACTACCCACTAAAACTTCTGGCACATCGGCTTTAGTACGCAAGTATTTTATGAATCCAAACTCTAATAATGGCTGACCAGGCTGAACCGTATCGCCCACTTCAACCATTTTCTTTAGGATCATACCTTCAAAGGGAGAGACTGAATTTGCATTTTTTAGATTCGCTGTAATTTCATTTAACTGCGACATTGCTTGCATTACTTGTGTTCGTGCCTGAGTGACCGTAGTTGCAGAGTTCATTAAGTCTGTATAGCGATTATAACCTGTATCCGTTGTTCCCATTGCGTCTGCAAAAGGGCGGGTAAAATAGATATCCATCATCGATGGCATACCCATACCTGGCATAGCACCAACATTTTTACTACGCGGGGAAATCATTTCACGATTATATTGTAACTGGGAGTTTTTAAGCGCAGCTTGAGCAGATTGCAATTGCGCCTCAACCATCCCTTTTTTAGCCTTTAAGGCATCATCGTTAATTTTAACCAGCAGAGAACCTGCTGGAAATTTTGCACCAGCCTCGCCCCCAATTGACATAATACGCCCAGGAAATTGAGCCGTTAAAGTAACCGTTTTATAGGGAACAACGGTACTACCCAACACTGTTCGAGAGTTCGACGCAGAGCTTTGCACTGTTACAAAGTTAGCTGCCGAAGCAACTATTGGAAAAACCAACCCTAAGCTTATCAAAAAACCCCAAATAAGCGCTTTAAATTTTATTGTAACTATCTTCATGTTATTGAAATTCCCATAAGTGGATATAAATATGTCAGATGACGACATTCAGGAATAACTGCAAATAACAGGCACCACCCTGTATTTTGCAGATTGATGCGCTACTTTTACCTAGACCTATTAAGCACTCTATACGTACGAGCACTTGCAAGATCTGGGCATTATATTGTTGTAATAGGCATCCTAGCTTGTTGCCGACTATAGCTTTTTCCAGATTGGAAAGCTAGGCAATTTAAGCACATACGCTTAGTGCATAAGCACTTTAAGAGACACTAAATGACTTAAATGGAAACACAAAACAATAGATAACTAACTGATAAAATTAAACTTAAAGTGAAAATCTAATTAACAATATTAGCATATTAGAATATTTTACTATGCTAAATTAATTTAATAATAAAGCTAATAAACAGAAATTAGTCGCTTAATTTCACCCCATTGCTTATGCTTTATCTTAATTTCTACTGCCTTTGGCAGTTCTGATTTGATCTTTGCCGTCCAATCTGCCTGCCATTGCCCATTGGCTGCCAAAAAACGAAAACCGATCTGCTCCACATCTTTCATTAATGGCATCTTAATTGGCTTAGCATCTAAATGATCGACTAACGACCATGACCAGCGTTGCAACTCCCCTTTATCCAATACATAACGCACACGTTGCAATGAGCTGCGCATTTTTTCTGCGGGGTTGGGATTACCTTGACGGGTAAATTCTAAGACAGCGCTCAATTCCAAATCTACTGTTTGTAACGCCGCTAATGATTCACCATAATCAGCATGTCTCGGGCGAGCTGCTAATTGGCGCATATCTTTTTCCAGAAACATCATTGTGCGTTGCAATCCTTTCAACGCTTCTTCTTGCTCTTGAGT
>JAGLBQ010000118.1 GCA_023146675.1 Cocleimonas sp.
AGGTTTTTCTGAAGATGAGGGGTGAGCGGATATTTTCATGGTCTAGCAAAGAACCCAACAACAGTTGCTTGTGGGTTGTCTCCCTTACTTCTAGGCATGGAGTAGACGGATACTTCCAGACGATTAACATTATCAATTTCTGTTTTAATGACTTTTTGCAGCCACTGCCATTTTTGATGTGCCATTTCTACCTCTCCTTTTGACTCACCTGTTTTTAGCCAAGTACCTTTTAACTTAACCGCTGTTAGCTGATTTAAACCCACCCACTGAGCAAACGTTTTCTGAGAAAGTAGTGATGCATTGCGCGCCCCATTTCCCATCACTTTCACCGCACCACTAAGAGAAATGGCGATAATAAGCAATGCCACCATCACTTCTATTAAGGTAAAACCTTTGGATCTTGATGCACCCATGCCATTACTTCCCTTCCAGTTTTTCTATCTTACTCGTGCCAATAGCATCAAAAATAATCTTAAAACGGCTTCCTGTAGAAAATGCAAGTTCGTAGCGAAAGGGGGTCATTTCACCACTGGAAAGAATAAAAACCTGTGGTTTTATTTTCTTATTACCCTCTTCATCAACCTCCTCTTTAGTCAATGACGAAATATCCACATCATCCATATAAATCGATGTTTTAGTACCTGCTGATAATTTTCGCTGCCGAAAAGGACCTTCGGAAAAAGGAACCCAGTTATTACTATTATCTTCACGTTGCAAAAAAGAATAACCTTGCGCATCAATTTGCAAACCAAGCTGGCGTGACTGCAAAATTGACTCATTTTGCGCTAAGTTGACTAATGCCACAAAACGATCCGCCTGCTCTGAGAGCAAATCATCCGTTGTTTTCGTCATCATTGGCACAACCGCCGATGAGATCACCGCTACAATGACAACGACCACCATAATTTCGATGAGCGTAAAGCCAGCGTGCTGCGCTCTAGTTGAATGTTTAGATAATATCTTATAATTAATTTTTCGAATCCCAACTACCGATATCATCATCACTTTGACGACCATCAGGTCCCCAAGAATAAATATCAATATCACCATGTGATCCAGGGCTTAAATATTTATAAGGATTATCCCAAGGATCAACTGGTGTTTTATCTAGCATTTTACTCCATGCTTTAGGCTCAGGGTCACCACTAGGCTTGGACACTAAAGCTTCTAAACCTTGATCTGTACTGGGATATTGAATATTTTTCATTTTATAAAGCTGCAATGAATTTTTTATATTCGTAATATCAGATTTTGCCGTCGAGATTCTCGCTTCCTCTATATTTCCAATCACCTTAGGCGCTATCATTGCTCCCATCACGGCGATAATAACAACAACTACCATCACTTCAAGTAAGGTAAAACCTTGTGTGCGTGATTTATTAGATAGCGACATTGACTTTGCGCTATATTGACAACTACTACTCATGACATTTCCTTTATTTTTTCATTAGATGTGCCAATTTTGTCATAATCAAACTTAAAGCGAAAAGCATAAGCCCCTCTATTAACAAACTTTAAGAAAATCACCATGCCATCACAACTTATAAATACCAGCATACTATTTAGCATATTATTGATATTAATGCAGTTTTTACAAAGTGATTTATTATTTTTACGAGAAAACATACAGCAAGGAGAGGTCTGGAGAATCTGGACTGGAAACCTAATTCATAGCAACTACATCCATTTAGGATTGAATTTATCAGGATTTTGGTTATTTGTTTTTATCTTCAAAGAACTAATGAATGCAACACAGCTTATCGTCTCGTTAACGATACTGATAACAGGAGTAGGTCTGGGATTATACTTTTTAAACCCAGAGCTTTACTGGTACGCAGGGTTGTCAGGCGCACTGTATGGGTTGTTTATAGTCGGCGCGACGTATGCGCTATTAGACAAGGATTTTATTACAGGTATTTCTATTCTTATTGTTATTCCTGTAAAAATAATTTGGGATCATTTACATAATACAGGACAGGCTAATGCTGATTTAATAGGTGTACCCATATCAACAGATTCACATATTTATGGACTCTCTACCGCATTTTTTATTGGTATTTTTGTATTAGTTGCACATTTACGCAAAAATACTTCAATCAAGAGTAAAACGAAGTAGAATATTTTATATACTGAGGTTCGAACTCATACTCCCATCAAAGACAGGAGCAAGAGTTTTTTAGCCTTAATTCCTTCTACTTCTCGGTTAATCCGTTGAATCCGTTGAATCCGTTG
>JAGLBQ010000119.1 GCA_023146675.1 Cocleimonas sp.
GGCGCATCAACCCGCGAAGCAGAAGAAAACTGCGCTATTATGGTTGCTGAACAGGTAAAAGATTATCTAGAAAACGGCAATATCAAAAACTCGGTCAATCTACCTAATATGGACTCACCACGTAAAGGCGCTGCACGTATTACGATTATGAATAGAAATGTCCCTGATATGTTAGGGCAGGTTTCGAATATTTTAGGTAAAGCCAATGTAAATATTAATCAAATGCTGAATGATTCGCGCGGTGATTTGGCCTATACCTTGGTTGATGTTGACTCGACTATTTCTCAAGAGGTAGAAATGGAGTTGGTGGGAATAGAGGGTGTATTACGATTGCGTGTGCTTTAAATTTTGTTAGAAAACGGGAAAATATGAAGCATTCTTCATGACACAGAAAAGCAGTTTACACTTTTGTAGCCCGTATGAAGTTCACACAATACGGGATAGCACGTTTCTACGACCTCCTGTATTACGCTTAGGCTGCATACGAGCTACAGAACTGTCAACGGGCACGTGAAGGATGCCTCTTTTTTTATATTTTGTGCATAGACTTAAATTTCAAAATTAATAGGCAGGTTTTGTATCCGATAATACTCATTCGCATTGCATGCATTAATAAACGTCGTTCCATCTTTCTTTATCATGCCATAGCTTTCGTGAATATGTCCAAAAGCATGGATTTTTGGTTTTATGCGTTGAATAGTTGCCAGCAAATCATCACATCCCACACGCTCACCGCTTCTACATAAATCTAATATGCCAAAGGCAGGTCCATGTGTTAGTAAAATATCAGTATCATTTGGGATCAGCTTCCAATGTGCTTGTATTTCTGCCCCTCGTTTGCGATTAAATGCCCAATCATAAAATGCAGGTTGCACGGGTGATCCCCATATTTTTATCCCCTTGATGGTAATACCTGAGTCATTGAGATAAATCACATCGCTGTCGGTTAATAGCTTTTCAGCTTCCTCTTTACGCTGGTCTTCAAAACAAAAATCATGATTTCCCGCGATAACAATCTTATATTTAAAATCCTGCTTGGCAAGGTAGCGAGAAAAACTAGCAACATCAAGTAGAGCGCCCTTTTTGCTGAAATCACCGCAGTGAATAAGCATGTCGCCTGAGCCGAGTGATAAATTATAATGTTGGCAATGGGTATCAGATATAAAGGTGATTTTCATGTTTTGGATTAGCCTTTCGTGTTTAAAAGGGTGTTCTCTATATGTGCTAAAAGTAGTTGATAGCGTTGTAAATCATAGGTGGTATCGCTTGCAGAATAGATCATGATATCTGCCTATACTTGAATGATTAGGTAAACTCCACTAGTCCTTCAATAATGTCTTTATAGAATATATTTATAAAAATAACTATGACTAATGTCAGTATGAATAAATTTTATAACGGGTGAAAAATAATTAAAAGGCAATATTTCAATGGTCTATACTTTGCATTATAAATGGTAAAATTAACGGAAAGACATCATGCGTGGGCTTAAAATAGTATTAGCAACTCTTATAGTATTGGCAATTATGCTGCTTTTTGGTAGTGATATTGCTGTGGATACACTGACAAAAGTCCAGCCTGATTTAGCTTTTATCAATCCAAACAGTCCTCCTATAAAAGGTGATCCTGTTTATGATGAAGCCTTGGATGAGCATGAAGAGGATGTGGTCATTATTGATGTTCCCGTCGAAGAGAAAAGGGAGTCTGTAAAGGAAAAAATTGTTGATGGCGATATTATTATTCTGCCACCGCGTGAGCCGACGCTTGTGGATGGGACTAAAAAAGCAATTACTATCAGGGATCGTTTTGTTCTTGGAGCCGTGACTCAGTATGGGGTGACGAACAGCTATAATGGTGCGTATAAAAAAATCTCTTACCCGAATGGTGATGTTGATATATCAACAGGTGTGTGTACTGATGTGATTGTGCGTGCTTTTCGTTCGGTGGATATTGATCTGCAACGGGAAATGCATCGAGATATGAAGCGTAATTTTCGCAAATATCCTAAAAA
>JAGLBQ010000012.1 GCA_023146675.1 Cocleimonas sp.
ATTGAATTTCTGAATCTCTACACGGTCTTTTGTAGCGCAAGCATTTCCAGGGCAGAGCTGTGCTTTTTGTTTATGAAAAAGATTATAAACGATACACGCCAAGCAAATTCCAAAAGCGGCTTCAAAAAATAAGAGAGCCAAACAAATAATACACACTAGCAAATTGACAGGACCAATAACATTATTGATTACAATCAGGTAAAACATAATAACGGCCAAAATCAGACCAATTAGCCAAGCAAAGCGTTTTTGCGGCGCACCGACATATTCAACCTCTTGATGACGCACAAAAAAACGTGAAATAACCAGCAAGGGCGCATATTTAGGGTTAATAAGCACTCTTATACTGAATTCAACCAGAAAAACGACAACAAAAATTTTAGTGATAGTAAAATCACCGATTAACCATGAATTAAGAAATGCAATCATTGCAAACAGAAAGAGGATGCCCGCACTTGCTCTGACTTCTCGCTCATTGAGAACTTTCATATCATAGCCTGCGACCTTTTCGCCAAATGAGAAAATATTATTCATTTTTAACCTTTTTTAGTGTGAATTAACTCTGGATATTAACCGTTCATGAAATTATTTATCAAAAATAATCCATTATAAACAGAAATTTTTCAAGCTAGCTATCCTCAAAATTACTAATATCCTTGCGCAATAGCAAGAAATATTGGCAAGGTAACCCCTGCCACTAACGTCTGAAACGTTATAATCTGCGCCATTGTCCCTGCATCACCCCCCCATTTGCTTTGCCAATATAAAACCTGATGTTGCAGTGGGAACTGCTGCATATAAAATAGCTATTTTTGCAATCTCTGTATTCACATCAAATAAAATGCAGGCTTCCCAAGTGATGGTTGGTAATAGTAATAACTTGGCTACGCTGGATAAACTAATTGCCAGTTTATTGCGAAAAACACTACCAATCTGTAATCCAGCCCCTACTGCTAACAGCGCTAATGGCAACGCACTTTCTCCTAGAAAATTAGCGGTATCCAACAGTGAGTGTGGTAATTTTATTCCTGATAAATTAACCATTATTCCCGCAGTGCAAGCAATAATTAGCGGATTCTTAACAATCCCTTTCCACCATACCACTCGCTGCCCTGCTTGATTATCACCATAATGATTTAACACCAGCACACTGACAATATTATTAAAGCCTACGAAAGTTAAGTGGCTTGCCTGCAATATAGCGAATCAAATGGTCTAGAAAACCTCGTAATTCTTGCCAATTTTCTTCTTGCATATGACTCAAGTCTCGTAGAGCAATGAGTAATGTACTCGAAATAATAAAGCCATCATTGTCGCGAATATCTGGGGTGTTTTTTATAATCCCTTGCTGTGGAATATAGAGGTAAGAAAACGATGGGTTAACCGCTTCACCACGGGCATCATCACGATATAAATGAATGTCATAACCTAGGGTTTGTAGTAAAAACAATTCAAAACGCATTAATGCTTGCGGCTTTGCTTCATTGCTTGCTATGCGATGCAAGGTTTGTTTATACGCATTAAATAGCTCAGGCAGGGGAAAGTATTGCTGAGTTAAGCGCAGCACTAATTCATTGAGGTATAGACCTTGAAACAGCTCACTGCTAGAAATATTATGCCGCCTTTGTTCGTCTGATTGCATCAATGTCACGACATCACCACGTCCGCGCCATTGCAGGTACAGATAGGTAAAAGGTTGCAGCATTCCTATTATTATTTTCCCACGCTTACTAGCAGAACGCGCTATACAGGGGATACACCCATAGTCTTGCGTGAAGATATCCAGCAGGCGACTATTCTCTCGGTAGGGGCGATTTCTAAGAATATAGGCGTAGGACTCTGGCATAGGTTTTGGAAGTGAATATTCTACTTTAACGCGTAATAATTCCCAAATCACCTAAATGCTTAGGATTGTTTTGCCAGTTTTCTTCTACTTTTACAAAGGTTTTTAAGACCACTTTTTTCTCTAGCAGCTCTTCCATAATAAAACGCGCCTTTGTCCCTACACGCTTGAGTGTTTGACCTTTTTTACCAATCACCATGCCTTTTTGACGTATTTTCCCCACCCAAATAGTGGCATCAATATCAACACGATGGGGGGTTTCTTCAAATTTTTCAATATGCACTGCGGTTGAGTAGGGAAGTTCTTGATGTAGCTGATCCATTAACTGTTCCCGCACGACTTCTGAGCAAATTGAACGCAGGGTTTGGTCGGTAATACTATCTTCATCGTAAGCGTATTCGGAAACAGGCAAGATAGGTTGCAGTTTTGCTAACAACTCTTTGGTGTTAATACCTTTGGTGGCTGATATTGGAATTATTTCAGCGAAGTCACGTTTTTCTTTGACCGCTTCTATATAAGAAAATAAGCGCTCTTTTTCTACAATTCGATCTACTTTATTAATTAATAAAAAGATAGGGCAAGACATTTGTTGCAGACGTTTTAGCACTAAATCATCTTCTGCGGTCCATTTTAGAGCTTCCACTAACATCACAACGGCATCGACGGAATCTAGCGCAGCAACAGCGGCAATATTAAGCGTTTTATTCATCAATGTTTTGGAATCATGATGAATACCAGGTGTATCCGTAAAAATAACTTGATAATTATTTTGAGTAACAATGCCCCGCACATTAGTTCGCGTTGTTTGTGGTTTATTCACGATGGCGGAAATTCGATAGCCAACTAAATGATTTAACAGGGTTGATTTACCAACATTTGGACGACCAACAATCGCAACATAACCACAGTGGGTGTCTATCTGGGCAGAATTATTGTCTGACATTTCCATATCCATTTATTTAATCTCCTTTTTTACTTGCTCAAATGCAGAAAGAGCGGCTTTTTGTTCTGCCTTACGACGGCTGGTTGATATGCCCTGCGTGCGTATATTGAGACCTTCTATAAAACACTCTGCGGTAAACAGTTGTCGATGCGCATGACCTTTGGTCGAGATGAGTTTGTATTGAGGAATACTGTAGTCACGTGCTTGTAGCCGTTCTTGTAAGCGACTTTTAGGGTCTTTTAAGGCATCTTCAGTAGGTAGTTTTTGTAGACGCTCATCAAAAAGAGTGAGTACAAATGTCTTCGCTTCATCCATTCCTTGTTGCAAAAACACGCTAGCAATAATCGCTTCTAACGCATCAGAGAGAATAGATTTACGTCTAAAGCCACCGCTTTTTAACTCACCACTTCCTAAGTATAAATAATCACCTAGTGAAATTTCTATTGCAATCTGAGCCAAGGTATCTTCATTAACCAATGAGGCACGCAAACGGCTAAGATAACCTTCGGATGCCTTAGGCATATGCGCATATAACGCTTCAGTGATAATAACGCCTAAAACACTATCCCCAAGAAACTCCATACGTTCATTATGCTTAGCACTGGCGCTACGATGCGTTAATGCTTGTTTAAAACTGTCTGTTTTTTGTAGTGAAGCAGGTAATATTTTTTCAAGTTTAGGTAACACGTGCTAAGACCTTCCTAGTCTTTAAAGTATACTGATTATAATATACGACCCTACTATAGGCACTGAGAATAAAGAAAAAAATACACGGTTATCATAAAAAATAGGGATATTGCAAAAACCTAAAGTACAAGAGGACAGCTCATCTTTGCAATTTTTTATCATTTGCTTAGACAATGCTGTAAGTCGGCAGACAATATCAACCGACTTACTCAGGCAAACCGATACGTATCGGATTACTAACTTTTCTCACCAAGTATCACTGAGTATTCAAAATCTACTAGATAAGATAAATTACCCAGCCAGTGTTTACGCACTTCATAATGAGCAGTCAAACGCTTTCCATTACCTTTGCGTAGCTGAGAAACCTTAAAAATCTTTTGTTCTGCCATTGCTTTTTCAAGTGTGTACATGCCATTAATATTGATATATTTATTAACCTGCGCATAGACATAACGCTTATTTTTATCTTTAATTCCTGGTTCTGCTGCAATACTGTCCATCATTGAACGCACTGAGTTGTACTCTAAATAACTAGGTCCAACTTTTATTACAGCACTGAAAATGAGAATCCCGATAGCAGCAACGATCATCCAACTGATAAATGTTGCGCCTTTTTGTTTGCTTTTATTAATTTTCATTTTATTTTAATTATTTACCCAAGTTTTTGCCACCAGGATGATGACGCTCGTCATCCATACTAGCAAAAACCAGATGAAGGGTTACTTAATCGTAGTACCAATGCGTGATCCATTAAAGCCATCGCCATTTTTCTGCCAGTTCCAATGCATCCAGATAAAGACGGCTTTACCGACTATATTTTCCTCAGGAACAAAACCCCATACCCGACTATCACTACTGTTATCACGATTATCCCCCATAACAAAATAGCTATTATCAGGCACTACAACATTTGTTGCTTGGGTACTACCAAGGAATATCTGCATCGCATGATCAACATCACCCGCTTCAGTTGGTAACTTTTCATTCATAATTCGAGCGGCAGCTTTTCCATAGGGTGTGTCGATCTGCAAATCTTTAGCATCGGAATAATCTACTTTTTTATCATTGATTATCAACTGCTTATCTTTAGTCCAGCTAATACGATCTCCAGGCAAACCAATAACGCGCTTTATGTAATTGATTGAGGGGTCACGCGGATAACGGAATACCATCACATCACCACGCTTAGGTTTTCCCACATCCATTATCTTTTTATGTACAACAGGTAAGCGCACACCATAAGCATATTTTTGCACCAGAATAAAATCACCAACTTCCAATGTTGGTATCATTGATCCAGAGGGAATGCGAAATGGCTCTGCTACAAATGAGCGCAATAGGATGACAATGAGCAACACAGGGAAAAAGGAGCGCGCATAGTCAAGCAGAATAGGTGGATTGTCCGAGGTACGCATTGCTTTAGAAGCAAATAGACGATAAAGCAATACAATTAAACCTGACAGTGCGGTTATTGTCACTAGCCAGAATTCTAAACCAAAATTAATTTCCAATTTTCACTTCCTTATTTATCTGTTCTTAATACAGCTAAAAATGCTTCTTGTGGAATTTCTACATTTCCCACTTGTTTCATGCGTTTTTTTCCAGCTTTTTGTTTTTCTAACAACTTACGTTTACGCGACACATCGCCACCATAACATTTAGCCGTTACATTTTTGCGCAATGCTTTCACATTCGAGCGCGCTATTATATTGCCGCCAATAGCGGCTTGAATAGCCACATCAAACATTTGTCGCTGGATAATTTCTCGCATACGATCAACCAGTTCACGCCCACGATTTTGCGCAAAATCTTTATGCACAATAATGGAGAGCGCATCCACTTTATCGCCATTAATTAGTATATCAACCTTTACGAGTGGCGCAGGATCAAAACGGTCTAACTCATAATCAAAGGAGGCGTAACCTCGGCTAACTGACTTTAAACGATCAAAGAAATCCAGTACCACTTCACTCAAGGGTAAATCATATTGCAAGGTAACTTGATTACCTAAATAGCGCATATCTTTTTGTACACCGCGCTTTTCAACACACAGTGAAATAACATTACCCACATATTCCTGCGGCATCATAATGGTGCCACGAATAATTGGCTCACGGATTTCCTCTATTTTATTTATCACGGGAAGTTGTGATGGATTGTGGATATTAATCACTTCGCCATCTGTCTGCTCAACTTCATACACCACGGTTGGCGCAGTTGTAATCAAATCTAGATTATATTCGCGTTCCAAGCGCTCCTGAATGATTTCCATGTGCAACATACCAAGGAAACCACAACGGAAACCAAAGCCCAACGCTTGTGAAGTCTCAGGCTCATAA
>JAGLBQ010000120.1 GCA_023146675.1 Cocleimonas sp.
CCTCAGCTCCCGTCAACGTCCTAAAGCAACCTGAAGCTTTCTGCTTTACTTTAATCATTCGAACATCCTGTTCTGCCTGATTATTGGTAAAGGGAACGTTAAAATCAACCATGAATAAAAGCACAGCGCTTTTGAAACCACTCAACCGTTTTAATAAATTATGGGCAGGGGTTTGTTTTACCCGATCTCTTTTAGGTTTCTGATTAGGGTACGTTGTTTTGCTGGATTCGTGACCAAAACCCTCGTTGACAAATAATTCAAGCACTCCCGCTTCTTATGAAGAAGTTGAAGCAGATATCATGCAATTAATTGTCTATTACACTGATTATTTAACACCTATTGTTGCTGAGCAAAATATAGGATAAATAATTCTATTCATATGTACGGAAAGACTTGACCACTACTATTTACGGTATTTCTGTAAATTATTTAAAACTCTGCTGTTGAATTCTCGGGTCAGGGCTTTGCACAAAAGGCGTCTCTTTTTCAGGTTGAGGTTGAGCAATTGTGATTGCTTCTTTTAGGCTTGCACCATTCTCAAGTGCATCTAATGATGCTGGATTACATTTCACCGCGTCACCTTCTTTTAGCATTCTTTCTATGCAGTCTTTTATCGCATTAAAGCGTCCGCGTGGTTTAGCATGGTACTGGTAATATTCGATAAAGAGATCCATATTAAAATCAAGTAGATATTTACGTTGGTCATACGCTTTATGACCACGCACTACTTTCTTGCTACGACGATCTTTTTTTGTTCCTGAAATACCTTCAATATGTCCATATTGATAAGAGCATTCTTCTGAAAAGCCAAGTACAAAGAAATTAGTAAGTGGTGTTCCACCTCCTAAGCGAAGGGGTTGGATCTTTATTTCAAGCACTTTACCATCACAGTCAGTATTATCCGTTACTTCGCCATCTAACATACCGAGAATAGCTATTTTATGCTCACCAGCTGTATTGATCTTATTATTGATAATTTTAAGATTTCTAAAGGCACCATCAGTTGAGAATATGCCCTGCAATTTAGCGGTAGAGGAAATGATATTGTCTTGAATTGTAGTGTCTGATAAAACAGCGCCAGAGAATTGATCAATACCATTATACATTGGTGGTATCAACTGAATTGCATCACGATGACCTACATGATCAAATGTTCCTATTGGACGTAACACCTTTGGCATGAGTGGATCATCGCTTTCATCCTGTAGTCGGATGAGTTCTTGATTAGCTTGATGGACTATTTTGTTGAATAGATTCACATAGCCATATTCCATGGCTTCAGTATCCATAATCGCATCGTGTAAGACCAAGTCGCAGATAGTCAGTGGGCATTTTACTTGCATGATATCGCGGATGAAATACTTCAACAATACACGTTTTCCGCTTCCAGAATCTTGCTCTTTCTCTGTGTAACTTTGAACAAAATTAATATAATCCTGTTGGTTTCTAAGCTGTTTTAGCGGTGCTCCAATGGTCGTTGCGGTGATTTCAGGGAAGTTGAAATAAGCGACGCCTCGTTCATCTACTTTATCGAGTAGATGCAGAATAATTTCATTATGTGCATGATCTTCAACATAGGCTTTTGGAGGGTTTCTTAATAGATGTTTAAGTTCTACTTCCAGGTCAGTAACATTAGTTGTTGATTTTCCCGATCTATTCGTATTGATTTGCTGCTGTAAGTCTCTTTTTTGATAGAAAAATTTTATAAAGCCAAGACGATAATCAATTATTTTTTGTGCGATACGAGTTGCAAAAGCAGTTGATTCTTGATCTACCTGATTATCTTGTGTTATTTCTGGAGATTGTGTTTGGGGATGTTTTTCAGGTGAGCTAGCCATCCCGTAAAAACTAAACCCTTGAGGAAGTTTTTCAGTGGGAGTGCTAACTTCTTTGGAAGGTTTTTCAATTGAGTCTTCATGTTTTACTTCAGTTTCACTCTTTTCAGGCTCGGATTTTTCATTATGAGTAAGAGGCGGGGTTGTGTTTTGTAAACTAGGTCGGGGAGGATTAAGCAGTAAGCCTATTTTCTTGGCTTCATTATTAAACATGTTTCTTTGTTTTAGATAGTCATTGGCTTGTTGGTATTTTTTTTCTGTCAATAAAATACGCATAGTACGATCAGCATGCAGTGCTTTTTGATTGGTTGCTTTTAATTTGTTTTTCAACTCTTCACGGCTTAATGTTTTTTCTTCTATTTTATTATCCGTTTTAGGTGCTTGAAGTTGGCGAAATAAATGTTTAGCCTCATTATTAAACTGGTTTCTATGCCGCAATAATTCATTGGCATCTAGCAATCTTTTTTCATCCAATGCAGTACGCATATCTTTATCAGCTTTACGTGCCTTTATATTATATTCAAGAATCTGTTGTTTTAACTCTTCTCTACTTAGCGGTTTATTAGGAGTAGTAGACTGAACTTCTTGATGAGATTGATCAATTTTTTGTATTGCTATAGGGTCAGTAACGGTTGGTATTTTACTTTCAGAAGCTTCTTTATGAATTGCTGTAGGAGAGCGAAGCTGTTCGCTAAGTTTTTTTACTTCTGTATTTAGATAGTTTCTTTGCTGTAGTAATTCATTTGCTTTTTCCAGTTTCTTCTCGCGCAGGGAAAGACGCATTTGAGCATCAGCTTCTAATGCCCTTTTATTATAATCTTTTATTTTAGCTTTTATTTGCTGACGAGTCAGAGGTTTGGGATTTGTCTCTTTTTGCTGTGATTTTGTTTCTGTTACCACCTGATTTGCAGGGTTTAGTAGTTTATTAAGATTTTTTACCTCTGCATTAAACTGATTTCTTTGCCGCAAATAGCTATTTGCTTGAGAAAGCTCTTTGCCTTCCAAGGCGTGTCGCATATTTTTATCTGCAGCCTGTGCCTGCTTATTTAAACTGACAATCTTTGCCTTAATTTCTTGGCGTGTCTGAGGTTTAATGGAGTCATCTTCAGCAGGAACTTGATGTAATTTTTGTTGAAGTTCCGTTCTTTCATTTGTTAGCTTTCTTTTTTCATCCAGCCAAAAACTATTTTGTTTTAGTTTATCTGCTTTTTGAGCTTCCCATGCTTTTTCGGTAGCATCTAATATCTCGCGTGTAAGTTGATCAATTTGATTTTGTAGTCTGCTGCGAACTGTTTGGGGCATATTCAACTCCTGAACGTAAATTGTACAATCCATCTATCCTTAGATTGCTACCGTCTATATATATGGTAGCAACAATATTATCTATGGGCTAAATTGTCAATTAATTTGAATTTCGTTCAGAATGTAAGGCTATGTATTGAAAGGGTTTCAGTCGTTTTTAGCTCTAAAATCAGGCTTGATTCAAGTCAACTATAGACGTTTAGAGGCTTAAAACTCAGAGCGAATATGGCGTGATAGTAATTCTTTAACCGCTATCTTAGGGTCAAGATTTTCATGCACAATGCGATGTACTTCTGAGCAGATAGGCATCTCAACATTAGCCCGTTGCGCCAATAATGCAATGCAACTGGATGATTTAGCCCCCTCTACTGCTTGACCAATTTCTTTGATAGCATCTTCTGTACTTTTCCCTTTTCCAAGCGCTAAACCAAGGCGACGATTTCGTGATTGATCATCCGTACAGGTTAATACCAAATCGCCAAGTCCTGCCAAGCCCATCATAGTTTCAGGCTTTGCGCCCATGCTTTTGCCAAGACGAATAATTTCTGCCAAACCACGAGTGATAATAGCGGCTCTGGCATTGGCACCAAAACCTAATCCATCAGAAATTCCAGCGGCGATAGCGAGTATATTTTTAACCGCTCCACCAAGCTCAACGCCGAGAATATCGTCACTGGTATAAACACGAAAATTGTCACTTTGAAATGCGTGTGCTGTACTGCGACTTAGTTCTTCTGTGGTTGTAGCAACGGTCATTGCCGTTGGTAAACAGCGTGCGACTTCTAAGGCAAAGGTAGGCCCAGAAACCAGTCCATAAGGAATATTCTTATCGAGAATTTCTTCAGCAACCTGATGTAATAATTTACCCGTGCCAACTTCTAAGCCTTTCGTAGCCCAGACTATATTATGTTGTTGAGTCAACTGCGGTGACAACTTTTCTAATAGTTGGCGAAAGCCGTGACTAGGAACGACAATAAGTTGATTATGGGAATGCTGAATGCAGTCCTCAAGCTGGTCAGTACATTGGAGATTATCAGGAAAGGGAATTCCTGCTAGAAAATGAGTATTTTCACCTGCTGCTTGATAGTCAGCAATATATTCTGCATTGAAATCCCAAAGCAGAACATTAATATTATTACGGGCAAGCTGCAGAGCTAGCGCTGTGCCCCAAGAGCCAGCGCCGTAGACTGAAATATTTTCAATGCATTTATCAGACATAAGCTCTGCTACTTTTTTTATTTATTATCGCCATCTTTTGTAGCACTGTTAGCATCTACTATAGCCTGCCCATTTTGTGCCGCGGCATGTTGCTCAGCTTCTTCTTGCATACGCTGTGCATAAAGTGCATCAAAATTAATGGGTGAAAGATGCATTTCAGGGAAGCTGCCTTTAGAAATTAAGCTAGCAATCGCTTCACGAGCATAAGGATATAAGTTACTAGGACAATAGCTAGCCAATAAATGATTTAACTGGTCAGCATCATATCCTGTAATTTGAAACACACCTGCTTGTGCAACTTCAACTAAAAAAGCGGTTTTATCTTGACTTTTAACGGTTACTGTAATCATTAATACAACTTCGTAATGATTATCTGAAATAGGTGTTACTTCAGTATTAAGCTGTAGATTAGTATCAGGATCCCATTCTTCAGTAAATATGGAAGGGCTGTTAGGAGACTCAAATGAGACATCTTTTATATAAATGCGCTCAATAATAAATTGCTGTTCTGGTGCTGTTTGCTCTGTTGTGCCCGCTGCTGCTTGTTCATCTGCCATTTTATTTTTCCTTTATTAAAAGTGTGTCTAATTGACCATCAATATTGAGCTGAGCTATATCATCGTAACCCCCAATAGCTTGCCCATTTATAAAAATTTGCGGTACAGAGGTGCGCCCGCTTTTTTGTTCCATTTCTTCTCGCAATGTTCTATTCATACCAATAAAAATTTCTTGATATTCTATATTTTTATTTTTCAATAGCTTGCGCGCTCTCATACAATAAGGACAAAAACGCGTAGAATACATAATAACGTCTGCTTGCATTGCCGTATCCTATTTTATTTTTTATTTAGAGGTAGATTTTCAGACTTCCATGACATTAGACCACCAGAAAGATTATAGACATCATCAAAACCTTTGCTGGTGAGTAAATTACAGGTACCACCTGAGCGATTACCACTGGCACAGTAGACTAAGAAGGGATTGTTTTTATTTTTTTCAAATTCTGCTAAGTGGTTTGATACTTCTGAGACAGAAATGGTTCTGGCACCCTTAATAACACCACCCTGAAGCTCTCTACTCTCACGCACATCTAGAATAGTAACGTTGTCTTTATTTAAGACACGCACAGCTTCAGTTGCATTTACCATGGTGTATTTGCGTGTAAAACGAGAAAATTCAG
>JAGLBQ010000121.1 GCA_023146675.1 Cocleimonas sp.
CCAGAAAATAAGACCTAAAACGACTATAAAGCCAATGATAAGCAACGTGTGTTGTTGCGCAAATTCAGTATATTCTTGCATGAAGAGTGTTTTTACCAAGATTAAAAATAGTTGTGTAAGATAACCGTCTATCGGTTCTAGGTAAAGGCAAAATGATGAATATTATTTAATTAAAGGCAGTGAAAAACTAATAGGCACTTTATTCAGCAAGCAGTTCTTTACTTGAGCAGTAAAGAAGCAAACTTTAAGTAGGAATTAACAGGTTGTTTGTAAGAGTTTCTAACGCACAGAACAGAAAATATCTTGCATCATGGCAATGAGTTTTAGTGTGCGTGAATCGCCAACACGATAAAAAACACGGTTAGCGTCTTTACGAGAAGCGAGTATGCCCTTATCTCTTAAAATGGCTAAATGCTGTGAAATATTACTTTGTGATGTACCAACGCACTCTACAATATCTTGTACACTAACTTCCTTTTCACCTAAAACACAGAGAATTTTTAGTCGTAAGGGATGGGAAATCGCTTTGAGGGAGCGTGATGCAATTTCTACATCTTCATCGCGCGCTAACAAGTCAACGGTAAAACCGCAGTTATCCCCAGAATTTATAGAGTTGTTGAAATTTGTCATATTTTAGCTGCACTATGTGGAGGTGTATTAGAATTACTTAATATTATAATGTTATTTATGGAGAATGTCACTGAAAACATGATGGTTCTGTGCAGCATTTGTATAAGATTACGCCTAATGCTCATCATTATTTAGGCTGAGTAGTTACAACCTGTTATTATATCTCAGGTTAAAGTGCTCGTCTTCACCTTCCTATATTCAGGAATACTCTACCTTCATGTTATTAAAACTACCAAAAAAATTGCTCACATTAGTATTGATGCTCTCCTCAGTGCTGATGACCCCTGTTTCATTTGCAGATAGCCAACAGCAAACCATCAAAAAGAAGATTAAACAGGTTTCCTCTAGCTTGCATGCGGCACAAAGTAGATCAAGTAAACTGAGCGGTGAAGTTAATGGGCTGGAGAGAAATCTTAGTGATATTTCAAAATCACAATATCGTACTGAGAAAAAAATGGAGAGCTTAGGAAAGAAATTGGGTCAAAACAGCTATGAAAAACAGCAGTTATTAACAAGCATTGAGGAGCAAAAGGAAGCGCTAGCACAGCAGATGCAAGCACTTTATACATCAGGTGAACAGTCACATTTGCGTTTATTATTAAAGCAGGATGATCCCTCTGATATAGGGCGTACCATTAAATATTTTGAATACCTTAATCGTAGCCGTTTGAGTAAAATTAAAACAATTCGCGTCAGTTTAAAGAAAGTAAAGAAAATGGAGCAACAGATTGCTGATGATCGTACTAAACTTACAGGGTTAAAAAGCAAACTATCAACGCAAAAAAAGAGCTTAAATAATACGTTGAAAAAGCGTGAGAAGTCATTAAAACAGGCAAAAAAACAAGTTGCTAATAAAGCAAATAAATTGAAAAAACTAAAAAGGCAAGAAGCCCGTTTACAACGCGTCATTGCTAATTTAATTGATAAGCAAAAAAAGGAAGAGAAGGTTAGAATAAAGAATTCTAAGAAAAATGATAAACAAAAAAGTAAAGCAACACAGCCAAGCAAGAAAGTTGTAAAAGCCAGCAAAAAAACAAGCCCAAAAGGGAAAATAGTTAGCTCGTCAATGTTTACCTCAAGTCGACCTTTTTCATCATTACGGGGTCGCCTCTCATGGCCAGTACGTGGGCGAATGACTCACCGCTATGGATCAAAAAGAAATGCTAAACAACGTTGGCGTGGTGTGGTTATAGAGGCACCCGGTGGACGTAAAGTGCGTGCCGTTGCGCGAGGGAAAATAGAGTTTGCGGGGCGTTTGAATGGTTATGGTTACCTAATAATTATTCGTCATGATAAGAGTTATCGCAGTTTATACGCCTATAATCGAGCAATTTATAAACGAACAGGGCAAATGGTTAATGCAGGTGAAGTGATTGCTGCGGTTGGAAACTCTGGTGGACAGGTAAAGAATGCCTTGTATTTTGAAATCAGACGGGGAACGCGTTTGCAGAATCCTTCGCGCTGGTGTCGTTAGTGGCATAAAAGGCATGGCTAATGCAATGATGAGTTTGCTAACTATGCTTATTGGTCGTAATGGAATTGATTTCATACGATATAATATCTTCATCAATCCAAAAACTTAGGCGTAAAAACTTCAATATTTAAGGAAAACAATATCAATCTAGCAAGCTGAATAGCTTGCAGTGTCCCTATCTAAAAACAACCGAAGTGAACAAGCAGCTATCAAAAGAAATAATGTAATAATAGGCGTATTAGGCGCACGATTAGATCATGGTGGGTTGGGTGGTAAGCGCTGGCGACGCTGGCGACCTAATATCTCGATGCTTTTGCAGCAATCAATTGAAATTAGTGAATTTATTCTTATTTATCACAAAGATGAAGAAGAACTTGCAGTATTGACTATTAAGGATATGGCAGCGCTATCCCCACAGACTAAAGTGCAGAGTTATCTTGTTGACTATGACGACCCATGGGATTTTGAGCAGGTCTATTCTCAGCTGCATGACTTTGCCAGCAAGCAAAATTTTGATGCAGAGAAAAATAACTATCTGGTACATATCACCACAGGAACGCATGTAGTGCAGATTTGTCTCTATTTGCTTACTGAGGCTAACTATATTCCTGGACAATTATTACAGACTTCACCAAGTGCAGAAGGCAAAGGCAAGCCTGTAGGAAAGTATCAAATTATTGATCTTGATCTCTCTCGTTATGATCTAATAGCATCACGTTTTGAGCATGAATCTCGCCAAGCTATTGCCTACTTAAAAGGAGGGATAGAAACGCGCAATAAAGATTTTAATACACTGATTAAACAACTAGAGCAAGTATCAATTCGCTCCACTGAGCCTATTTTATTAACAGGTGCAACAGGGGTTGGAAAATCACGTTTAGCACGGCTTATTTTTGATCTCAAAAAACAACGGTGCAAAATGCGCGGTAAATTAGTCGAGGTTAATTGCGCGACTTTGCGTGGTGACAATGCCATGTCAGCTATTTTTGGACATATAAAAGGTGCTTACACAGGTGCCGCAAGTGATCGTAAAGGGCTCTTACTAGAGGCTAATCACGGTTTGTTATTTCTTGATGAAATCGGAGAGTTAGGGCTTGATGAGCAAGCAATGTTATTGCGTGCAATTGAAGATAAAACCTTTATGCCCTTTGGGTCAGATAAAGAAAGTCACAGTAATTTCCAATTAATTGCAGGAACCAATCGCAATTTATTTAAGCAAGTAGAAAAAGGTGAGTTTCGTGAAGATTTGCTCGCACGGATCAATCTATGGAGTTATGAAATGCCATCATTAAAAGCGCGTATTGAAGATCTAGCACCAAATATTGAGCATGAATTAGAACTATTCACCCGCAAAGCCAGCTACAAAGTTGCCTTTAATAAAGGCGCAAAAGAAAAATATTTAACCTTTGCTCATTCAGAAGATGCTCTATGGAAAGCAAACTTTCGTGACCTTAACTCCAGTATTACCCGCATGGCAACGCTTGCCAGTGGAGGGCGCATAACAGAGGACGTTGTTGATACCGAAATTCGACGTCTGAGCTGTGACTGGCATTGCTATCAGCCAGCCAGTGCTGAGCGTGATAATCAGGATTTGTTGAATAAAATATTAGGTAATGAAGCCGTTGAGCAGATTGATTTATTTGAAAGGCTGCAACTTGCTGACGTTGTTCGTCTTTGCCAAAAAAGCAAAAGTTTGGCTGAAGCAGGGCGTAAATTATTTAATATTAGTCGTGAGGCAAAAGCTAATAGCAATGATAGTCATCGACTGCGGATTTATTTACGTAAATATGGATTAGAGTTTAGGGAGTTGAATTAGGAATCTGCACGAAACAACGTCCCGAGCTATAACTTGTACCAAAGGGGCATAGCAACCTTTTTATCCCCGCTTAGAGGTAGCCCAACATCCTTTAGTGTTGCTTGATAATGATACTTTTTGATAAAATTAAAAGGGTATTTGAATTCTTATAAGTTGTATGATTATTATAAAAATATTTCATTGATCTGCTTCAATTTCATTACAAATGAACAACGTATTGCAGATAAATCTGATCGTCTAAGGAATCTCTAAAGACGGTGGTTTTAACCTTAAAGAAAGACTCATGAATACAGACATCGTTTATGTACGTGATTTACAAGTAGCCGGATTAATAGGCATTTATGACTGGGAACGGCAAATTCGTCAGATGATTAATATTGATCTGGAAATGGGCTGGGATAATCGTAAAGCGGCGGCATCAGATGATATTAAGCATACGCTAAATTATAAAGCAGCATCTAAAATGGTCGTAGAGCTGGTTAAAGAGAGTGAATACCAGTTGGTAGAAACATTAGCTGAGCGTATAGCGGAATTACTACTAGAAAAAATGCATATTCCATGGGTGAAAGTTACATTAGGTAAGCCTAAAGCGGTCAGTGGTTCGCGCGAGGTTGGGGTGATTATTACCCGCAAACGCAAGGCTCAGGTCTATCTGGATATTGGCAGTAATATCGACCGCAAGCGTAATATTCGCTCCTGCATGCAACAGTTAAGATTGGAGTTCCCTGATATTGTTTTCTCTCGTGCTTATGAATCAGCTGCCGCAGGATTTGATGGTGATCCTTTTATTAATTTATCTGCCCGTTTGAACACCGATAAATCCTATCAAGAAATGTCACGCTATTTAAAACGCTTAGAGACAGACCATGCACGTCAACGTAGTGGGGTTAAATTTAGCTCAAGAACACTGGATGTGGATATTTTATTTTATGATAATTTAGTGTTGCAACCAGAGATTGATTTGCCACGCGCTGAAGTAACTAAATATCCCTTTGTGCTCTATCCTCTTGCTGAAATAGCGGCTGATTACATTCATCCTGAACTTGGTTTGAGTATGGCTATATTGGCAGAAAGTTCAGGGTTAGATCGAAAGGTGTTGCAGGAAATTAGTCTTTAGCTACTGACATAATGCTGTCAGTAGACTACAAGTATTATGTCTGTCGCGTAGGTAGGGTCAGTATAGTTATGCATAACCGACTATCGATTGCTCAGTTATGTAAACTTCTCTGATCCTACAGCATTTCGGCTATCAACCTAAAGCGGGACAAAAAACATATCTCTCGCAAAGACGCAAAGTACGCAAAGGATTTTTCTTTTCTTTTCTTTTCTTATCTTTTCTTGGCGTGCTCTG
>JAGLBQ010000122.1 GCA_023146675.1 Cocleimonas sp.
TGTCTACATCAAGATAGCTATCAATCGTGGTATTGAACCTATGATAAACAGATTGGATAAATTCATCAAATTCATCAAATTCATTTTGTTGTGGAAAAGCATTTACAATTTCAAGAAACGCCTTGCCGGGTAATTCAGGGTTGAATGAGTCATTCGTTGACTCTAAATTAACGTGACCATCCTTAAGCGGTGTGAGCATCAGGGAGAGAATCTCGAATAAATCTTCATCGCTCGTGTTTTCATTCACTTGAGGCTGATATTTTGCATATTGAGAAGCCCAATCGACATGGCGCTTATCAAAAAATGCATAATAATCATTAAAGCTATGCCAAAAATGATCAAACATATTATTAGCAGTTGCTGTCTTGATTAAGCGATTATCTAAGCAACTCTCTGGTAGTTTATCTAAACGCTGAAGACTTATCTTAAAAGCCGACACATCAATATTTTCTATCAAAAGAGTGTTTTTCTTATTTGAAAGCGTTGTTGCATCAAAAGCTATTTGTATTTGAGGTAGGCTATCTATAGTCGATGAGGCATCTAGGCAAGTCTCACGAGTGAACTGGTAAAGTTTTGTAGCTTTTCCATTACTATCTACTTTATAGACATCACCATACCCCACTCTCTCCCATAAACCTTTTTTAGTTAAGTTGGAGAGTTTTGAGTCCCCTCCACAGCCTGTTAAGGAAAAAGCGAATATAAATAGCGTGATGAGTAGCGCCTTATTCGAGTTATTACGTTGACGGATGTTTTTTTTCATTACTATTACCTTGATTATAGTTAATTCAAGGGGGATTTTAATGCATCTAGTTTCCAGACATTGTTAGTGAATTGTTATATATTTGTAGCGAACTAATAATTTTGAGATAATACCCACCACACCTACATTGGCAGAAAGATATTCATCGCAGAATAAAAAATTAAACTTTCAAAAATAGCCCAACAAAATACTCTTTTTCCTTGGGCATATCATAAACTTTATAGCCTGTTTGTTGCTCTATCATGTGCAAGGTTTTATGTTTTTCTTCTAAGCTTTCGGTGGCGAGTACAAACCACATATTCATTTCGTGATCACGTTGATAATTATGTGCGACTTCTGGTAGGGCATTGACTTGTTCGGTTACGGTAGCAAATTCTGTTTCGGGTATTTTCATTGCACACAGGGATAATGCACCACCCATATTTTCGGCATGAAATAAAGGTCCAAAGCGCGTTAGCATACCGCTTTCTAGTAGAGATTCTAATCGTGTTATTAAGTCAGTTTCAGATAGCCCCAGAGAATCAGCGGCTTCTTTGTAGGGGCGATCAGAGAGTGGAAAACCGTATTGCAGGGTATTAATAATATCTCGGTCGGTATTATCCATTACTCACCAATTGATAATTTGTTTCTGGTCTGGCATAGCTATAACAGGCTCCACGTTGTTTAAAGCAGCGTTTTGAGAAGAGTGCTGATTTATCAAATTGTGATAACTGATATTTTGTGACGATATCTTCAATACATTCCTCAACACCTTTTCTATCCTGACCATGAATCATGGTAAATAGATTATAATTCCAGTACGGCGTATGACGTGGACGCTGGTAACATAGGGTAATGCTATCAACTTTGCTCAATTCACGACCCAGTTGATCAATTTTTTCATTAGGAATATCCCATACCAACATGGCATTGGAGCGGTAACCTAATTTACGATGACGCACGATAACGCCCATGCGGCGAATGACGCCTGAGGTGAGCATTATATCAAGTCGACGTATCACTTCCTGCTCAGGTATTGCTAATTTTTTAGCAATTTCTGCATAGGGATGCTCAACGATGGGCAAACCTGATTGGATTTCTGCAATGAGCTGTTGCTGTATCAAGTCATCAGGCTGTGTACTGAGCTGAACGGTTTGAGTGCTTGCATGATGCTTGCCTACCGCAGTAGAGAATTTTTTATCTTGCAGTGACATTTTAAAGCCTAAATCAATATGAAACTCTTTAACCAGTGGTAAACTCATCACCATAATGCCTGTTTTCTGCTCTATATCATGCAATATTGATTTTAAATGCCGCTGATCAGAAGCGGTTGCTACAAACCAGAGATTAAAGGCGTGCTCGCGTTCGTAATTATGATTCACTTCTGTATATTGATTGACTTGTTCTGCAATTATTTCAAGCTGATGCAGGGGGACTTTCATTGCCGCTAAGGTACTAACACCAATGGTATTGGGTCGAAAGACAGGGCCTACTCGTGCAATTACCCCAGAATGCTTGAGTTGTTTTATTTTCCTTAAAATCGTGGCAATATCGGTATTGTTTTTCTTTGCCATTGTTGCAAAAGGGCTACTATTTAAGCCAAAATCGCGTTGATAGTCATTTAATAGATTGAGTTCAAGCCCATTGATAGTCATGTCTATAACCCTGTTGTATGTGCGCGCGAGGTGAAAAATATGCCGCTTGGTTTAGTTACGGGTAACGTTGCCTTCTTTTCAAATGTTTCCGTGTTATAGATCTGCACCTCATCCTTGTCACGTACAGAAATCCATACCGCTTCACCGCGAGGGGTGAATTCCATATGCAGTGTGCCCTTGCCAGGTGTTAGTGTTTTAACAATTTTGAGTGTTTCAGTATCAATCACCTGCACTGTGTCATTATTTGGGAAGGCGAAATTGACCCAAACATAGCGCCCATCAGGTCGAGCAATAACAAAAATGGGCTGCCCATGTACTTTTATATGTGCTTGCTGTTTCCAGTCTTTGCTATTCACTACTAACACTTCATGATGACCCACGGCAGGTAGAAAAGCGCGATCACCTGCTATTGCCCAGCCTTCTAAATGTGGCATTTTATAGACAGGGAGCTTTTTCTCACCACGACCATAATGATCCATAATGCGGCGCATACCTTTTTCAGGATGCCAAAGATCAAGTATTGCCATCCCGTCCTCACCAAATAGACCTGCAATATAATGCCGTCCATCAGGGGTGACTAAACCATCGTAAGGTTGCTTGCCTATTTTTTTATAGCGAGTGATGTTTGGCTTGGTAGGATCACTCATATTCACCACCCACGTCTCGCCTGTGTCATAGAGACTAAACACAAAATTCTGCCCTGGAGTATCGACCAGTCCAACGGTTTTAGAATTTTTCTTATCATCAACCTTGGAAGCAGGAATATCAGCAACTAAACTAAGATCACCTGAGGCAAAAATCTTTACCCCGCCAGGTTCATAGTTTGATACCGCAATGAGTGAACCGTCTTGTGAGATAGCGCCACCAATACTATTGCCACCCTGCACGATACGCTTCACTAGCGTACCGCAGAGAATATCAATTTTACTCAAGCCACCATCACGCCCAAAAACATAGGCATAACGTGCATCACGGGAATAGACCACGGAAGCATGCGATAAATCACCCAAACCTTTGACACGAAATAAGGATTTATGGGTGCTGGTATTGACGACTTGAGCACTGCCTGTTGCTCGCTCAATAATAAGCCCCAAATCACCTGTTCCGCGCACGTTGCAACTACCTTCTTTTGCTTGGATGCTAGTAGTGAATAGCAAGCTTGACAACAGGAGTGCTGCCAGCGATAAAACGGTCTGTTTTAGAGTCGGTCTTTTCATTCTTTTTTATCCTCTATGCCCTTTTGTAATTGCTGTGCCAACCAGAGTGTTTCTTTTTCATTAAAAAAGGGTTTCCAAGGCGGCATCGGCGTTCCTGGACGACCATAAGTAATGGTGGCAACAATTTGTTCGGTACTCATTTTATTGATTGAATCAGGTGTTAAAGAAGGTCCAAGACCGCCTTTTAATGTCATGCCATGACAAGAACCACAGTCATGCTTGAGCAAATACAGTATTTCTTCACGCCGTTTTTGCGAGATTTCACTGCTTGTTTTATTCGTTGTAATGGCAGTAGAAGAATCTTCTACTTTTATTACTGATTTTGTTTTAGGCACTGACGGCTGTTTTTTACCAGCCTGTTGAACATGCACGATCCCTGTCATTTTAGGGTGCGGTCCACAGCGATAAGGAAAATCACCTGCTTTATCAAAACTTCTTTCATAAAATTCATTAGGAAAAAAGTATTGAGGCTCAGGTTCTCCTAACTGTTCAAACCAAACACTATGGTATTGACGTTTTTCTTTATTAGTCCAACGGATAGTATCGCCAACGTCAATAGTGATTTTAGCAGGTGAAAATTTAAACTTTTTGATGTCTATATCATGCGTTGTCTTCGCCAACGTAGTGGTGGCTATATTCATCATGATAAAAAATAGTAGCGGTAGAATGACTTTCATATTTTTCAGCCTTTCTGGTTTAAGTATTATTAATGGAATTTAGTGGTAGATCGGGTGATAATTTTTCGCTTTAAAAATTATCACCCGTCCAACAAAAAAAGATTATTTTTTAACCGCATTTACCTCTACTTTTTTTGCATCATCATTATCAAAACCTAAACGATAACCCAATGAGACATGGTGGAAGCGCGCATTGGTATGATCATCATGAATAGCAAAACCGAAGTTGTAGATTTTATCCAGTGACATACTAAGATCACCAGGCTTGTCTGATTTCAGCGAGCGCTTCATATCAACAACCCATGTAGTCCCTTCGAGTTTGGCAGTGAACTCTGTTTTCTGCCCACCTTTCATAATGCGATCGTCAAGAACATGACCATCTTCTGATGTTTTTTTGCCTGATTGATAACGCACGATATCCATAAAGCGACCTGCATCTAGCTCAGTCGTAATATCACCGTCTTCTTTACGCTTATCCCAGCCACCCCGCATTTTTCCACGTCGTCCTTTGATCTCCATTTTAGTCCGACTTTCAGTGATGTATTTAACGACATCTTGTCCTTTAGGATGATGTGGCATGCCATTTAGATCGTGATGACATGTTCCCCAACAACCCGCTTGTTTGGCGTATTTGACATCATCATTGGCAAACATAATGGCAAGTTTCATTTGATTGTCAGGATCCATCTTGCCACCTTCAACAAAGGGGACGGGCGTATGCTCACTGTTTTCCCATTCAAAGTGCATATACAGATTGTCAGCATCATGAGTCGCTTGTACAACAACAGGGATATTGCCACGCTTATTAGGTATCAATAATTTTTCATCAGGCTTTAGCTTTTTAATCGTACCAGCAACAATCTTATCGCCCATTTTTCCTGCTTCTTTATCATGACACGTGACGCAACGATCCCCCATTTTGGTAAAGGGTCTGGCACCACCATGATCTTTACCATTTAGCACCCATTCCATAGAGGCTTGACCAGGGAAAAATACCGTAATTTCACGTTGAGGCACATTGCTCCAATCTACATTACTCGTTGCACCGCCTGCTGATGGAGTAATAGAAGTGGCATCAGCAACCTTGGCAACAGCTCCGCTTGCTACAGGTGCGGCGGTTGCAGCTTTCGCTAATGCTGCTTTTACTGCTGCATCAATACGCTTTTTCTCTTCTTCTTTGGCTGCTTTCTTTTGCGCTTTAATTTTTGCTTTAGCAGCGGCTTCTTTTTCTTCTGCTTCTTTATCGCGTTGTTCGGCTACTTTCATGCCCGCAAGAAATAGAGCGGGTACTTCACGAATAAAGTCAGGATTTGGCTTTTCTAATGCTTCTAGCTCTTCATCACTGAGTTGATCACGTACACTGTTATGCGCAATACCTTTATGGCAATCAATACAGGTTTGTCCTACTTTCATTGCATTCAGATGTTGTTTTCTAGCGCGTGGCTTCTGGAAAGAAGGGTTCATCGATTCTAAGTTATGACAATTACGACATTCACGAGAATCGCTTTCCTTCATCGTCTTCCAGACATTTTTAGCCAATGTAAGCCGTTTTTTATCAAATTTTTCAGGTGTACCTATTGTTCCTAAAATTTTATGCAAGACTTCATTACTTGCTTTTACTTTGCGTACCATTTTATGAATCCAAGGCTTGGGTACATGGCAATCGGAACAGGTTGCACGTACACCGCTTCGGTTAGAATGGTGAATGGTTGGTTTGTATTCTGTATAGACATTTTCTTCCATCTCATGACAAGAGATGCAAAACTCTAGTGTATTAGTGGCTTCCATCGTGGTGTTGAAACCACCCCAAAAGATAATACCTAGGAAAAAGAATAATAATGCTGCACCCATGGTGGCATTTTTAGTGACCCGACGTGAAAAAAAGCCTGGTTTTTTCATGCTTTTCATTGACATGTGGTGCTTCCTCTGCGATTGAAAAGTGTATAATTTTTAGAAAAAAAAGGCAGATACGGTGTAATAGCCACCGCAGCTGCCTGAGGAAGAAAATAATAATCTTCCTTTCGAGCTTATGCCTTGGCTTATGTCACATGATTTACACGGTTATAAACATTGAACTTACCCGTTGGTGCATAAAGACCTTTAACACGACCAACTTCTTTAAGCGTTTTTGCATCAAAGATAATGATCTCACCATTAGGCTTCTTACTGTCTTTACGATTCCAGACAGATGCCCATACCTCAGTTCCATCCTTATTAAACTCAAAATGAACCGCCGCATAACCTTCAACTTCAGTTAGGCGAATTGTCTTAACAATTTTACGGGTCTTTTTAGAGAGTACTTGAACAGACTGTTGAACTTCTGGCTCAGGATGTTTAGTTTGGTCAAACCATACATAGTCAGACTTAGGGTGAGTACGTAAGAAGACGCCTGGACCATCTGATTCAACGGTGTAACAGACTTTCCATGCATGATCTTTATGACCTTTAGGATCATTACCCCAAACCGTTACTTTACCAACACCTAGATGCGTTGTTCCTGCGACAGGACCACACTTCTCATCATTCCAGTTAGCACCTGGACCTGGATGTGGCTTAGCATCTGTCTTGATCATTGCTTCAAGCTTTTGCGTAACGGTATCAATAACTACCATTTTGTCAGATGCATTGGCTGCAATTTGAAAATAACGCCCTGTTGGGTCAAAGAATCCATCATGTAAGAACTTAGCTGAGTTCATCTTCGTGATCTTCATATTATCAAGATCTGAATAATCAACCTGCCACATTTGACCTAGCTCTTTGGCCGCAACTAACCATGTGGGTGATTTAGGCGTATCATAAATCGCAGCAACACGCGACTCATTAACATACTCACCATCAACATTTGTTCCACGCGTAGAAACAACTTTAATAGGCATCATTGTTTTTGCATCAAGAATAACGAAATGAGGAGGCCAGTAACCACCACCAATCACGTATTTTCCATCACCAGAAACTGCAACATCACGCGCATCATAAGCCACTTGAACATTGGCAAGCTTCATCTTATCAGGTGTCTGCCAAAGGTCGATTTTAGTCATCATTCCATCACGACCCATCACATACCAGAAACGTCCTGGATCTTTGGATTTCAGTTTGTCATGATGCTCTGCGCTTTTTAGTACGTGTACTGCATAGCCCGTATCAATACGTGCAAACACTTCTTTCTTATCACCATCAATAATCGCAATTTTGCCTACATCACGCTCAATAACAAGGAAGAAATTTTCCCAATTACGGTCATGCATTGGCTTGGTTGCATAATCTTCTGGCTTAACATGTACAACATGACGCTCTTTCATTAACGCCAGTGACATTTCAGGTGGCACAGGTGGCTTATGCTGAATATAGCGCGCTAACATGTTGATTTCTTCTTTGGAGAAAATATCATCAAAGTTATTCATACCACCTTCAGTACCCAAGGTGATGATTTTTTCAAGACGTTCTGTGCCTTTTTCTAAGGTATTCTTAGGTTCTAAACTTTTACCTGTTGCCCCTAATCGCAATACGCCATGACAACCTGCGCAACGTTGGAAGTACATTGATTTTGCTTTTTCAAACTCAGCATCCGTCATTTTTGGCGCTTCAGCAGCAAATGCCTGTGACACCACCCCCGTCAGTGCCATGCCAATTGCGACCGATAACGTCGCCCCTATTCGTTTGAATTTCATCTAAATTGTCTCCTGTCTTATTTAAAGATCTACTTTGGGAATCAACATGCTTATGATTTCCACATTAGTGCATGCTCATACTCTAACCTTAGTAAATAGACGGGTATTCCCACATTGACATTAGTCAAATTTGCAGGAATTGTTGTTCTATGTGTGTATTTTTCTTTGTGAAATTATGTTTATTATTTATTCAGCTATAATGCACAGCTCACTTTAGATAAAAGTTAGCTATCCACACATTGACCTTCATCAAACTAACTATCTTAGCAATATCTTAAAATTCGCTTTAGTAACACTTATCTTTGGTTTTTTTCATTCCCATTTGCTATGCTGAAACGAAGACAACAAAACACTATTAATCTAGGGGTTATAATTTAATGAATAGAACAACAAAGATGATATTACTTATGTTGGCGGCTGGCATCTTACTGGTAGCTATCATTCTTACCTTTACTGCATTAGGAATTGCACATCCTGCCCCTTGGTTATTAGTTGCGATATTAATAGGTATTCCCTTTCTCCTAAAAAGAAACGAACAAAAACAGTTTGCTGTCTGGAAGGATGAATACAGTGTAGGGGTTGAATCTTTGGATGGTGATCACCGCAAGCTACTGAATCTAATAAATAATTTACAAACAGCCGTTCATTACCAAACAGGTGAAATATTTGAAAAGGAAGCATTAGATGAGGTGGTTGCCTATACCAAATATCATTTCGAACGTGAAGAAAAAATGCTCGAAGAAGCAGACTATCCTGATCTAGATGCACACAAGGAGTTACACGCAAAAATGATTGCAGAGGTTGATGGTTTTGTAGCTGAATATGACAAACGGGGGCATGAAGCGTTAGAGGAAGTTGCGCAGTATTTAAAGGATTGGCTGGTTGGACATATTAATGGTACAGATCAGGAATACAGTCCTTTGTTAAAACAAAAAGGGCTATCGTAGCCTTACTTATTAGAAGAGCTAAAACCTGTGTCTTTATTAAAAAATTATAAAATAATTGGCACTACGTAAGATGCCAGTTGACAGCTCTTTAGCCGTATACAACTAAATAAAATGCGGGAGGCGTGGGAACACGCTACCCCTCAATCTTCCCTCCTAATTTCTGCAATCTCTCGCGCAGTTCATCATCCTCAATATCTGCTGCTATATAAGAAAGTACATTAGCGGTTTGTGATGAAATACGAAAACACTTTTCTTTCGTCTGCTCAAACGCGTGAGGCTTTGCTGCAATCACTTTAATCGTCACACCTTTCAATTTAATCAATAGCTTCTGATTAATATGCTGCTGGATAAGCGCTTGCTGGAAGCGTAGCTGCGTTGCAAAGGAGCTATTATCGGTCATCAATAGTAGTTTATTTTTTTTTATACTGACCCATAAAGTATGAAAATTTCTATCAATTTGCAATAAACTGGCAACGCTATTCGATAATTCATTTAATTCCCCTAGATGCTGCGCTATATGCTTGCTCACTAGTTGCTTTGATTTTTTCATTAGGAAACTCCCGTAAACTATCATGTCAAAACTAATACTCTTTAATAAACCCTATGGCGTACTGTGCCAGTTTAGCCGTTTAGATGACTATCAGGGGGAAACCCTAGCTGATTATATACAACAAAAAAACGTTTATCCTGCGGGACGCTTGGATAAGGATAGTGAAGGGCTACTCTTACTAACGGACAATGGTAAATTACAACATAAAATAGCGCATCCTAACAATAAAATGAGTAAAACTTATTGGGTACTGGTTGAAGGTGACCCCGATGAGAAGCAATTACAGTCATTACGTAATGGGATTGAGTTAAAAGATGGCATGACCTTGCCTGCAAAAATTAAACGCATTGCAGAACCGTCTTTATTATGGAAAAGAGTACCTCCTGTGCGTTATCGAAAAAATATTCCTGAGACTTGGCTTGAAATAACAATCAAAGAAGGAAAAAATCGCCAAGTACGCCGTATGACAGCGGCTATTGGTTGCCCTACTTTACGTTTAATTCGCTATCGTATTGGTTCTTGGATACTGGATGGTATTGACAATGGACAACATAAAATATTAAACGGTATAAAAATATAGATAACTGGCTGTATAAATAATAGTAATAATAAAAAAATCAAACGTTAAAATAATTAAATTATTTTGCATCTTAATAATAAATCGCTGCGTTTATACTCTCAACAACGCAATAATAGTTTCATCCATAGGGTAGGTTTATTGAACCGTTAATCTTTTAAGTCTTATAGAATGCTTAATTGTTTGACTAAGCTATTAGATAGATAAACAAACTAAATGACAGTTATTGCATCCTAGTTGGTTTATTAAATACAATGTGACTAAAAATATAAAGGTGAGGATAATGAAAAATAAAATGTATAAATTATTAGCAGTAGTGAGTTTTGGTTTAATTCTAAGTAGTTCAGTAATGGCAGGTGAGCATTTTGATGCATTTACACCGCATTCTCAAGGCTATAGTGCTAGTACGACAGGTGTTATAAGCAAAACTTCTTATACTCCTAGTATCACTACTGATTCTATTTTAGGAATTTGCTACAACTCAGTTAATTGAATATAAATATAAATATAAATATCAAGTTAACACAACAATTAAATATAAAGGTATTATCATGAAAAACACACTTAAAAAATTACTAACAATCGCAGCTTTCGGTTTATTTCTTAATAGTTCAGTAATGGCTGGCGAACATTCTTATGCATCTACACCTGATTACCAAAGCTATAATGCTACTAGCACAGATGTTAATATAAATAAAACATCTTATAAAAGTTATTATGCAAATAACAATAGTCAATCTAATATTCTTAGTATGGATTATGATTCTACAGAATAAAATTACTGTTTAACTTTAATTGAGCCTCTTTTTAAAAAAAAGAGGCTTTTTTTATTGTCTATCCTTTATTGTAAAATAATAAAACCAATAGGTCATCTGATTAGCCTAATCTAATAAAAGAGGCTCCCACCATTCTTGATTATTCATATACCACTCAATGGTTTTGGTAATGCCTGTCTCAAATGTATCTTGTGGTGTAAAACCAAGTTCTGTTTCTAGTTTTGTAGCATCTATCGCATAGCGCCAGTCATGCCCAGCACGATCCTCAACGTAAGTAATTAAATCAGCTGATTTAATGCCATTAGCAGGGGCGGCGTCAGGGTATTGTTTATGTAGCTCAGGGTCTTCGGCAAACATCCGATCTAGCTCACGGCATAACAGCATAATAATATCAATATTAGTCCATTCATTATTGCCACCAATATTATAAATCTCGCCAACTTTTCCTTTTTCTAAAATGACATCAATACCACGGGCATGGTCATCAACATAGAGCCAATCACGGATATTTTTGCCTGAACCATAAACAGGAAGCGGGCGGTTACGCAAAATATTGCTTAAAAACAGAGGAATCAATTTTTCAGGGTATTGATAAGGGCCGTAGTTATTAGAGCAGTTTGTAGTAGTAACATTTAAGCCAAAAGTGTGATGGTAGGCACGCACTAAATGATCGGATGATGCTTTACTGGCAGAGTAAGGAGAATTAGGTGCATAGACATGATCCTCCGTAAAGGCATCTTCGTCATCTGCTAGTTCGCCATAAACCTCATCCGTAGAGACATGATGAAAATGATGGTCAGGTTTTGCAGTTGCTTCATTCTCAATCCAGACACGACGTGCTGTTTTAAGGAGATTATGAGTACCCACAATATTGGTTTCGATAAAAATATCAGGACCTGTAATAGAACGATCCACATGACTTTCTGCGGCAAAGTTTACAATAGTATCAATATCATAATTAACCATTATCTCTTCAACCAAAGCTTCATCAGCAATACTGCCTTTAACAAAACTAAAATTGGCATTGTTCTTTAAGCCTTCAAGACTTGGCAGATTTCCCGCATACGTTAGCGCATCAAGCACTATAACTTTATCCTCCAGATGCTCTCGCAGCCAATAATAAACAAAGTTTGCACCAATAAAGCCCGCGCCTCCTGTTACTAATAATTTACGCATATTTTCCTCTTATTTTAATTACACTAATTTTTATAGGTTGGATGTGGCGAAGATATTGTCTAATGAGTATTTACTGTTATTTGCTTAATTCAAACATCATTTTTCTTAATCCATCACGCCAATGCTCGCCATTCATACCAAGTGCTTTCCATGTTGCTGTTTTATCCAGCACGCTATAAGCAGGACGGCTAGCAGGTGTGGGGTAATCCGCCGTTGTTAAGGGTTTGATTAGAATTTTTTCTTTTAATAAACCTAACGGTAGACCTTCTTCCTGAATGGCTATTGCAAAATCATACCAACTCGCGACCCCTGCATCTGTCCAGTGATGTATTCCTGTTGCATCTAATTCTATTGCTTTCCAAATAGCGCGTGCCAATGAGTTTGCCCATGTTGGCGTACCAATTTGATCAGCAATAATACCTAAAGAGTCTCGTTCAGACATTAAGTGCAACATGGTTTTAACAAAATTATTACCATGTGCTGAATATAACCATGCGGTGCGGATAATAAAGGCATCCTCACCTAATATTTCCAGCACGGCTTTATCGCCCGCATCTTTCGTTTGTCCATACACGCCTTGCGGATCGGTTGGCGCATCGATTAAGTACGGCGAACAGCCCTTGCCATTAAAAACAAAGTCCGTTGAGGTCTGAATAAATTTAATACCATTATCTTTGCAGACTTGAGCAAGGTTTCTAGCGCCTGTTTCATTAATCGCGGCGGCTAAGGTTTGCTCTTCTTCTGCTTTATCAACAGCAGTATAGGCTGCCGAGTTGATAATCACATCAGGTTTACAGTCAGCGACATAGGCTATGACAGCAGCGCTATCTGTAATATTCAACTCACTCACATCGGTCAAAATACATTCATAATCATCTGGTACTGTGCGTGGTAATTCATAGCCCAGTTGTCCATTAGCACCTGTTATTAATACTTTTTTACTCATAATGCACCCTCAAAGACAGTCGCATCGGCAAGCAAAGTTGCTTCTGCATCTTTATCTGATAAGACAGGCTGCTTGCCGCCCACCAAATGCCAGTCAATATTTAATTCCGGATCATTCCAACGCACACAGCCCTCATGCTCTGGGGCATAATAATCTGTGCATTTATACACAAATTCAGCCGTTTCACTCATCACATAAAAGCCATGTCCAAACCCTGGCGGAACCCATAACATCTGCTTATTTTCTGCGGATAACTCATAGCCTACCCATTGCCCAAAGGTTGGTGAATTACGGCGTAAATCAACCGCTACATCAAATACCGCACCCTCAACGACCCGTACTAGCTTTCCCTGTGGCTGGATAAGTTGATAGTGTAAGCCGCGTAAAATACCCTGAGATGATTTACTATGATTATCCTGTACAAAATCAACATCTATACCATTTTCAGCAAAATGTTGTCGTTGCCACGTTTCTAGAAAAAAACCACGATGATCACCAAAGACTTGTGGTTTTACTAAAATAACGTCAGGAATTTTTGAGGGAATAAAGTCCATATCATAGCTGCCTATCGAAAAATGAGCGACCTATGGTACGTGCAATTTCTAGAGAATCAAACTGCTAACGGTTTAATTCAGCATAAGTGCTGTGCTTTTTCTGATTAGCTTTAGATTTTTGTTCACTATTTAATTTCAATGCTGCACAGAACCGTTAGGTATCAGACTACATCATCCCGTTGAATTGTTGCGCGTCATCAGTCAATGGTTTTCTATTAATCGCATAAACCAGCTTTAATAATTCACGTTTTTCCTTGCGATAGTCTTTTGCTCGATTGGGATGATAACGATACAGTCCACGTGCTAATCTATAATCCCATTTAAACTGTTTTAAACTGGTGTATTTCTCAGGCTGGCGTTGATACAGTCGGTCAAAAGGTGTATTTGGTAAAGGTTTAAATAATGATAAACGCACGCGGTCAAGTGCATCAAAATGCTTTCTTAAAAAGGCATTCGTTTGGCGCAAGTCATCGACTGTTTCACCAGGAAATCCCTGCATCATTGAGGTTCTGACACTAATGCCTGCCTCATGTGCCGCAAATAAGAATTCAGAACAGTCTTCTATTGTAGTGCCTTTTTTCATTTCATCTAATAGTGTTTGACTGGCACTTTCCAAGCCAAATGAAATACGCGTTAATCCTGCTTTTTTGGCATCTTTTAAGCGGGCTGCGGATAAACCATTATCACCTTTATGATTTACATGTACGGTGCCTATCCAGCGTCCTCCTGGTACCACCTCCTGAAAATGATCAATTAAGCCATTCCATACGGCTAAATCTGAATTTAGCTTAATATCCAAAAAGATAAAATCTTTGCTCTTGTGTGTTTTTGATTGCTCAGCAAGTTCTTTTAGTACGGATTTAACCCCTCGGGAGCGGAAAGTACGTCCATTGGCAGAAACCACATCACCACAAAAAGTACAGGCGCCCCAGCTACAACCACGCCCTGTCATGGTTGGAATAATGGGATGCGGATATTTATCCCATGGAAAATCAGTAAAGTCAGGCGTAGGTAATTGATCTAATTCTTTAAGAGGTGGAATCATATCCCCCGCTTTTCCGCCTGCTAAAAAGACACCTTTATGCCTGCTTAAATCACCACCTTCCTGTAGCGTATCGACGATATCAGGTAAGGTGAAATCAACTTCACCACCGACAATGGCATTAATACCGTCAATATTTAGCCATTCATCCGTGACCTTGGCAAGATTAAAAAATGGACCGCCTAATAGCACAGGAATACCCGCAGCCTTTGCCGCTTTGCCTATTTCTACACACATTTCATATTGACTTAAATAAGCAGAAATAAGGATAGCCGCTGGGCGTTTAGCAATCGCTTGATGTACTTCTTTAATCATTAAAGGGTGTGGACGAGAGAGCCATTTAGAATGTACATTGCGCAAGCTATCGTGGAATTTATTTAATACAGGATGCGATGAAAAATACAAGCGTCTTAGGAGTTGATCTTTCCAGTTTTCTTCATGATCACGTGCAAAAGCAGGCACGCCTAAGGCTAAAGGGCTAAGTAATTCAACCGAGTGATTTGCCAAGCGCAAACTACGAATTAAGTAACCAACCGCCAGTGTAGGATAAGCAGCAAAATTGTTGAGGTCGATAAATAATAGCGGGTTTTGTAATGGGTTACTTGTCATAAAGAACAAGTATAGGTAATTATTTTAAATAATTATTATTTATTCTCTCAATGGTAGCTTTCATTAGCTTAACTATGTGTATTGAAAATTATAAACACAAGTTTTTATTTGTGATATCTAAAGTAATATAAACTATTTTTCACATAGATAAAGTAAGCAATATGTTAGAATAAAGCCCTTCTTTTCTATAAATAATTTATATAATAACTACTCACTAATGAAGCTTTTTTTCTCACAGTATTTTATTCTCAGTTTGACACTGACGATAGCCCTACTCTTTACCCTGCCAATCAATACCTTTGCAGAACCTGAAAAACAAACCGTTAAAGTTGAAGCAGATGCGATTCTAGAGCCATTACCACTACGCCTAATACCCCAATGGTGGGAGCTATTTGCGCAAAATCGTCATAAAAAACTGCAAGAGCATATTGACCAATTAACTTCCGAACTAAACTCAATCAATACACCTGAGGAAGCACGTGTTTTAGCATCACAAGTAATCATCTTGCTTGAGCAGTATGAAACTAAAAGAAATACACCACTGCCCATAAAAACAAGTGTCAAAAATAAAGAAAAACGTATTTATTTTTTGGATGATGTTTTTCAATTAATCAAGCAAACAAAAAGTACAGACTCTGATTTACAATTATTAAACACCAATTATAAAACACTACTTGAAGAAATAAAAACTGCTGATAGCACATTAAATAAACTAAAATTAGGTTATCTGAAACAAAAAGAAACTGATACAGACAAGCTGATCAAAGGATTAGAGTGGATAAAAGCACGCGTCAATTTATCGCTTCTGGAGCTAACTAAGAAGGAGATGAGTGCACGGCAAAAAAGACTGGGCGAAACACTTCAAGCGCTACGCGAAGAACGTAAATTTGCCATTGATGAACTAATGATTAAGGCAAAAGAGATTAAAGACTCTGAATTGTTTGTCAACTTACTAGAAGGCACGATTGAAAGCGTTAACAAAGACTTGCTGCAATTAAAAAGCAAGGAGCGTTCAATTGTTGTAACTGATGAGGAATCAAAATCAGCCAAGCAGTTGCTCTCACTTAAAGCATTACAAATATCTGCAAAGCTGAGAAAGCTTGAGACTGAACGCCTTACCCATTTGTTAATTGGCGATATCAACACCCTACAAAAAGACAGCCTTGAAAGTGTGCGCGAAGGGATTAGAAAAAATCAATATAAAAGCCT
>JAGLBQ010000123.1 GCA_023146675.1 Cocleimonas sp.
CGTGGTGAAGTTCGTGAAATCAATATCCGCAGTACAGTCATTAACACCAATGATAATATTGATGTTATTGTGCCAAACTCGGAATTTGTTAATTTCCCCGTGACTAATTGGACTATGAATGAACGCTTTTTGCGCTTAAAAATTCCTTTTGGCGTGGCTTACCGCTCAGATAAAGAACTCGTGCGTCGTATTATTGTCGATGCCGCGTTAGCGTTACCTTACACCTTGAATCTAACCGAGCGTCAATATCCGCAAGTACGCTTGAAAAACTTTGGTGATAGTAGTCTTGATTTTGAATTGGTCGTCTGGATAAAAGCAGAGTGGGCAAACCGTCCTGGACGGGTCAAAGCCGCCTATAATTGGGAAATTGAAACGGCGCTGGTAAAACATGATGTGGAAATTCCATTTCCGCAGCGTGAAGTTAGAGTACTGGGGCAACAGGAGCAAGAAGCAATCAGCGCTTAACCTTAGTATTTTTCGCCAAAAGACACAGGTACACAAAGGTTTTGACTCACCGCTTAGCTCAAAAAATCTAAAGGGCGATCACCTTGGTTTGTTATCCTTGCGAGAGACGTCACTCGAAATTTCTTAGATCTTTCTTGGCATATTTTGTGTCTTTGCGAGATAATTTTTTATTTGTAATTAAATGAGATAAATACATGAGTATTAGTAATGAAGCCGTCACAGCATTAATTTTAAAAGCAATGCCTGATGCAACCGTAGAAGTCACAGGTGATGGCTATAAATATGAAGCAAATGTTATTAGCGCAAGTTTTGCAGGCTTAAACACATTAAAACAGCATCAAATGGTCTATGCCGCTGTTGACTCTGCTATTACCTCGGGTGATTTACACGCTTTAACCATTAATGCATCAACACCAGATTAATCACCATAAAAATATTTTCACATCCTTTCTAAGTCCTAAGCGACACTAACACCTTAATAAATAATTAAAATAATGAAAAAAAACAGTAAGCAAGCCGCATTAAGCCCTATTGATCATGAAGAACTCGCTCATCAAAGTTGGAAAATATTCCAAATTATGGGGGAGTTTGTCAATGGATATGAAAAACTGGCGCGCGCACGTCCCTCCGTGAGTATTTTTGGCTCTGCGCGAACCGCTAAAGATCACCCCACTTATAAGCTCACTGAAGAAATTGCTAAACGCCTTTCTAATGAAGGCTTTTCGATTGTGAGTGGCGGTGGACCTGGTGTCATGGAAGCAGCTAACAAAGGCGCGCAAGAGGGTGCTTCTGCTAGTATTGGTGTTAATATTCAGCTACCCCATGAGCAGAACTCGAATGATTATCAGGATATTTCGCTCTATTTTCGCCATTTTTTCTCGCGCAAGGTCATGTTTGTTAAATATGCCTCTGCTTATGTCGTCATGCCAGGTGGTTTTGGTACACTGGATGAATTAGCTGAAATTTTAACGCTAATCCAAACAGGAAAAACACGCCGCATACCGATAGTCTTGGTTGATACTGCATTTTGGCAAGGACTGGTTGACTGGTTTACTAACACTCTCGTCAAAGAAGGTACTATTTCACCCCATGATCCTGAATTATTCACGGTGGTTGATGATGTTGACAGTGCCATAGCGTATATATTAAAGCATCAAACCGATATAACCGAACCACTATCTGAAGATGAGCAAGACAAGTTGATGGAAATATAATGTCCGTTTATACCACTGTAAGTAGTACAGAATTAAAGCAATTTTTAGCACTGTATGATATTGGCGAACTGATAGCGTTTAACGGTATTACGGCGGGAATGGAGAATACCAATTACTTTCTCGATACCACCCAAGGTCGTTATATTTTAACCCTCTATGAAGCCTATAGCGTAGAAGAACTGCCTTTTTTTCTTGGTTTAATGCAACATTTATCAGCCCATCAGGTAGAAACAGTAACGCCTGTGGTAGATAGGCAGGGTCAGTTATTAAATCAACTCTGTCAAAAACCAGCCGCCATTGTTGAACGCTTGGCGGGTGAGGCATTAGCACAATCAGACGTTACCATCGAACACTGTCGCTTAATGGGGGATGCCTTAGCACGCTTTCATTTAGCGGGAGAGTCTTATCATCTTTACCGTGCTAATGAGCGTAATAATGACTTTTCATCAGGGATTACCACCGCACTTTTAGCATCACTCAACCAGCAAGACCAACAACTTCTCCAGCAAGAACTAGAGTTTCAGCAAACCATAGACTGGGACGCGCTGCCTTCTGGCATCACCCATTCTGATTTATTTTGTGATAACTCCATGTTTGCTCATGTTGATAATAAAATCGTACTCAGTGGTATTATTGATCTGTATTTCTCTTGCCATGATGCTTATATTTATGATTTGGCAGTAGTCGCCAATGATTGGTGTTTCAGCTCTGAACAGGGTAATAATCACCTTGATGTATCACGCTGGATGGCATTATTATCCGCCTATAATAAAGTTCGCGCATTACAGAAAAATGAAAAAAAGGCATGGACAGCCATGTTACGCATCAGTGCATTACGCTTCTGGATATTACGTTTAAATGCCACATTAAATCCACGTGATGGTGAGATGGTTTTGCAAAAAGACCCAAATGAATTTAAGGATAAGCTTAACGCTTGTTTGCGTGATCATGAAGAAATAGAGCAGGCTATTATAACATTATAATGGGTTAGTAATTGCTGATCAAATCAGCTGCTGTGTTGAGTGACGCTTTATGCTTTGCAATAAAATCTAACTAAAATCATCCGTCCCTTTTTAAATTGACAGCACCTTTCTTGTTAGCAAATTCAATTTTGAGGCACAGCTTGCAGTCAAATAGAGTTTCGGGAACAATGCCGCCTTTCACTCTTCCATAATAGAAAATAGGACTCCCAATGTACACACTAGATGCCCGCCGCTTACTTTGCCCAATGCCTGTTATACGTGTCCAGCAAAAAATAGAAACATTAAAAGCAGGGGATCAAATAGAGACTATCTGCACTGATCCTGGTGTACTGCATGATATTCCCGCATGGGCAAAGGTACATGGGCATAAAACAATAGAATGCCGCGAACAAGAAGGTGAGTATATTGTGATTGTAGAAGTTGGAGCGGATGATGATTGATAAACACACCAATATTGCACCTGAACTAGTCAACTCCAGCACTATAAAATACAATAATAAACAGCGTTATGAAGCGACGCATCAAGTCACTGTAATAGGTATTATTGTCAATATTTTACTGGCAGCAGTGCAACTAATCGGTGGTTTTTTTGCACATTCACAAGCTTTAATTGCGGATGGATTGCATACACTTTCTGATCTAGCCAGTGATTTTGTGGTGTTGTTTGCGGCAAAGCTTGCCAGTAAAGATGCAGATGAAGATCATCCCTATGGGCATGAACGCATTGAAACGCTAGCAACGGTTGTTTTGGGTATGGCATTAGCAGGTGTTGCCGTTGGTATAGGGCTGAGTGCATTTGACCGTTTAATACATCCTGAAAGCTTGCTCCAACCTAGCGCAATAGCGATACTCTTTGCCTTGCTGGGAATCATAGCTAAAGAAGGATTGTATCAATACACCCATTATGTCGCTAATAAAGTGGATTCTAATTTATTACGTGCCAATGCGTTACATCATCGCTCTGATGCCATTTCATCATTATTAGTAGCATTAGGTGTTGCAGGCAGTGTATTTTTGCAAATCCCATGGTTGGATGCAGCAGCGGCTATTTTAGTGGCAATTATGATTTTTTATATGGGCGTACGTTTGATTCTTGACAGTACGATGGAGTTAGTCGATACCTCGGTTGAACTGGATAAGGTTGCAAAAATCAAAGATTTTATTAGTAATCTTGAGGGCGTTGATAGCCTGCACCTCTTACGTACACGCAAAATGGGCAGCAAAGTACTTGCCGATGTGCATATTCAAGTAAACGCCTACCTCACGGTCTCTGAGGGGCATTATATTGCTGAAAGTGTTATTAATAAAACAGGTAAAGCATTCCCTGAAATGACCGATATAACGGTGCATATAGATCCTGAAAATGATGAGAAATCTAGCTTTAGCGTTAAACTTCCTAGTCGTAGTGAGTTAATGCAGCAACTTTATCCGCATTTACAAGAAAGTGGATTAGCTGACAACATAGACAATATCGTGTTGCATTATTTAGATGGAAAAATTGATATAGAAATTTATCTTAAAGGAGAATTAGCCGATGAGAAAATGGCTAATTTAGTGAAAGGTTGTCAAAGCCTAACTTCGATGAGAAAAATTACGCTGTATCAGAAAGCAATCATGTGTGATAACCCCTGTATCGTCGCACAAGTCGCAAGATAGTTAGGAGCGTGAGAAATAACGTCCGATCTCTAACTTGTGTCTTTTCCCCCCAGCTTGAATAATCTCATTCGTCGCGTAGAGTGATTCTGCGCCTTATGAGTTCATCCAATCTGGGTAGTCGTCACACCCTTTCTATTTCATGAAGAATACCGCTTAATGATCATTTTTAAGAAGATGCTCATAGCGTTTATCAGTCAGTATTTTTAAAAAAGCGATTAATGCATTAATTCGTTGATTGGCTAAGGCAGGACCTGTTTTTAGTTCTTTTAGGGCTATATTCTCTGGGACTTCAGGCTTATTCCACGGCTTATTGGTTTCAGGATTGATCTGTCGTTTGGCGCTTTTACTATTGTATTTATCATAAAATAACACCACTGTTTTGAGATCACTAAAAACCCCGTTGTGCATATAAGGCGCTGTGACGGCGATATTACGCAAAGTGGGAACTTTAAACTTCCCTTTTTGCTTTGGATCATCAACGGCGGGATTCTCGAATAAACCCTGATCAATAAACTGCTCCCCTTTGCCATTCACTTGACGCAATGCGGTATTTACGGGTACGCCAATATTATGGTATTCATAATTACTAAAGGTTTCTTTGGCGCTGGCAGGCATTTTATTGAGTTGATGACAGATATTGCAGTTGGTAAATTGTTGCGAGAAAAACAGCGTCATACCTAAATCTTCTTGCTTTGTGAGTTGATACTCATCGTTTAGATAACGGTCATATTTTGAATCAAAGGGAGCAAATAATTCTGTTTTTTCAAAAGCGGCGATACTCATTGCCATTGCAGCATATGCTTTCTCACTATCATCAAAAATAGCCTCACCATATAAGGCTTTAAATTGGGCAAGATAGCCTTTATTTTCCGTAATCCGTGCGACTGTCATGGCTTTGTCAGGCATTCCCATTTCACCTGGGTTAGTGGGGGGACCTCCTGCCTGTCCTTTTAAGTCTTTCTCCCGTCCATCATGAAATTGTCCGCCGACATAATTGCCTTTTTTATTCAGGTGAAAGTTAGGGCTAAATAAGGCGTAAGCGGCAGTGGGAGCATTGCGATCACCAATGGATGTCCCATCATCCCCTAGTGATGCGGCACCCTTTACTTTATTGTCTCGATCATCAATAAGCCCATGCGTTGGGTTGTGACAGGTGGCACAAGATTGCGACCGATTTTTAGAGAGACTGGTATCAAAATATAATTGCTGACCTAAATTTTCCTTTTTATCTTGATCACTCTCCGCGTAAGTAATGTTTGATAACAATAAGATGACAATTAATAAGAATCGTTTTTTTGAATAATACATAGTAAGCCTTAGCTTCTGTGATGGGAGAGTAAGTGATTATCCCAGTGATAATCTTCAAACCGCTTGATCAGCCTATCCTGTTGCTTTGTTTTATAATGGATCTCCCCTCTACCACTACTCAAATAAAAACTATTATCGACCTTACCTGCGGCAACGCCACAACCATCGTTTAGTTTTTTAGACGCAATAAAATTTCCCTGATCATTCCAGAGGGTCATTAAATTTCCTCTGGGGGAGGATACGGCAAAATGCTGACCTGATGGATCACTGCAAACGCTCCCACAATAGTTTTTCATAGCAGAAAGCAAGGTGCTGGGTGTTTTTGTGAGTTGTAGGGTCGATTGTCCTTGGCGATGAAAACCAATCAGAGGAAAACGATGCTGACGAGAGCCTTGATACTGCATCGCAAAACAGACAGTGTCCTGTTGATTCACATCCAGATGGCGAATGCTCAATTGATGGTATTTAGCCGCTAAACGATAATCCTTTAAAACATGACCTTGCTGTGCATCCAGATATGTGAGTGCGGGTGTCATGCTATCAAGATTTAGTTTGGATCGACCCGATTCAGGATGCGTTAAAATTCCACCACTCGCAACCACTAAGGTTTTATTATCACGGAGTAATCTAATTTCATGTGGCCCAATACCCCCCGATGAAAATTCATTTATGAGTTTGTACTGATTGTTGGCATCCAATACCCGAATCACACCGTGTTGCTGATCAGTATCATTAGCGGTGAGGTAGAGCGTATTGCCATCTTCTGAAAAGGTGCCATGCCCACATAGCGGACGATTATCTTTACTGTCAATTTTCTGGAGTAGAGCGCCTGTTTCCGCATCTAAAACCATTAAAAAATACCCAGGCCGGCGCGAAAAAACTAACACCTCCTTCTGTTGAGGACGTATTAACATCGCATGGGCACGCGCAGGTAATGGCGTTTTAAACAGTAATTCTCCCTTCTCTGACATCGCAATGGCAAGATAATTGCCTTGTTTATCCATTGCCGCACTGTAGAGAATCATCTCCTGATGTGAGGAAGCCGTTGTCTTTGCAAGGGAGGTTAGTGAGCATAACGCAATACCCGTACCAACTGCTTGTTTTAGAAAATCTCGACGTGATAAATACATGATTTAATCACCATCTAAACTATTAAAGCCAAGAGGAATATCAATAGCAATGGGTAATTCGCTATTCATGCTACTGTTTAATGCGCCAATCGCAGCAATCCACTGCGTTAGTTTTTCAGAGTGCTTTTGATGTGCGTCTTGTAATGGAAGCGCTAAATCTTTGCCCAGTTTAAGTGCTTGCTCAAATAACTGTTGCTGCTTTTGTTGTAATTTTTCATCATTGATATGCGATAAAAAAATAATTTTATACAACTCATTGGATGCTTTTAAATTGAATAAAATATTGCGCAATGAACGTTGACTACGCCAAGATTCTGCACGGGTCAGACGAAAATTTTTGCCGTTCAATGGTCGCTTAAATTTTTGCGTTAAGATCACTTGTAGCTGGGTATTGAGATCATTTAAAAACTGTGCCGCAACGGATTTATGGCTCTCAAAAACAGTATTATCTTTGCTCGGTGTGCGAATCAGATTACGAAAATCCTGTTCCCATGCTTTCAGTAACTCAGTGGATATGGTGTGTATATTGAGGCTAATGGTCTGCACTAATTGGCATTTAAAATTTGCTTTTCCCTTTTCCTGAAAATCATTTGGCGTCACTGCTTTGGCATACAATATACGCTCCAGAGCCGACAAACCTTGGATAGCGGTACTTGCTTTACTAAAGTTTTCAGCTTTAAGGCTGTCAGGATTAGCCTCTTTTTGTAATTTTCGCAAATGCTTCGCCGCCGCATTGCTACGATCAGGCCACATTTCTAAACGATAAAAACGCATTTTTTGCATTGCTGGTCCAGAGCGAAAAATCTGTGCGATTTGCCATGCATCCATTGTTTCATGGAAGCTCTTTTTTAGTGTATTAAACTGTTTTTCATTGGCATTACTACAAAAAGCCTGACTGGATTGAATCAGTTGCTGACTATTTTTTTGTAAAGTTTGATAACTAGGAATAGCAAATTGATCCACGACATCAAGATTAGATTTACTCCAGTCCGCAGCCGCTAGCACGGAGCTAACACTCGAAAGAAGGATAAGTAATAATAGCTTGTTCATTTATAACGTCCCCAAAAATTTAAGTAATTGTTGGCGATCTTTTTTCGCCAGTTTCACATAATAATCACGTGCCCTTTTCGCTTCACCACCATGCCATAAAATAGCCTGTTGCAAGGTTCTTGCACGTCCATCATGAAGGTAGTAATGATGCCCATTGATACGCTCGGTTAAACCAATTCCCCAGAGTGGCGTGGTGCGCCATTCCTTTCCATTCGCGTCGCCTTCTGCACGATGATCAGCTAAGCCTTCACCCATATCATGTAGCAGTAGATCACTATAAGGAGTAATGGTTTTTTGATTTGATATGGCATCATCAAGCTGAAAGTGTGGGCGATGACAAGCAATACAACCCGCTTGGATAAAGTGTTTTTGACCAGCGATATTCTCCAGAGAAGGGTTCGCTTGTTGCTTGGGAAGCATTAGATGACTGACATAATAAAGAACTGCATCGGTGACTTTTTTAGGGGCTTCTAAGGGTTGCTGTGTATCATGACCGTGGGGAGCCTTTTGACAGATTGCTTGATGTGGCGTGCAATCTCCCCATGATTGTGGAAAGAGAGGTGTGGAAAGCCCTATATCCCCCGCAAACGCCAATTGATTTTGCTCATCTAAGCTTGCAACTCCTGCTTTATAACCAAAGCGCCCCAGCATGACCTGTTTAAACTCTCGGCTCCAAACACGGTTTGGTTTACCAGAAATACCATCATTATCCTGATCATTCGGATCACTGTATTGCAAAATAGCCTGTTCGCTAATCTTGGCTAACTCGCCCATGCCAAATAATGACGGGGCTAGACGGGGTGACATCTGTGTCTGAGGATGCAATTGTCCAAACTGTAAGTTTTTTAATCGATACTCAGGTTGCTGGAGCTGCACAGTTTCAGCACCTGTAAGCTGAACCTCTACATCAGTATAACGAATCTGTAACTCACCTTCAGCAGGCAACCCTGTCACCGCAAACGTTTGAAATTGCGTGCCATAATGAGGCTCAGAAATAACCGTTTGTCGATGTGTTTTGAGTGCTTGTCGATCACTCGCATTTTGTGCAGGAATGGATAAACGCATAAAAAGAGACACGGCGCGTTGTTTAGGCAGGGGAACGTGTCCGCGACCTGCATTAATATGGCATTGAAAACAAGAACGCGCATTATACAACGGTCCTAGCCCATCTGATGATTTCGTCGCCGTTGGTGCTGCAATCCACAGCTTTTTAAACAAACTACGCCCTGCTGCAAAATCCATTGATTTATTCGGTGAGCTATCAGCAAACTCAGCCACAATGCTATTGGTTGCTAACAATAAGCCCAGTAGACAGAACAGCATAAGGCGTTGCTTGATGTGTTTCATCGGTGAGGATGGTTCGTGTTACCGACACTAACCATCTTTGCCCACTTTGTCGGGTGCCTCTAAACTATCAGACCCTTCAAATTCAATTTTAGAAAGCCCTAAAACAGGCAATTCTTTCTCTAATTCTCTGGCTTGATTAACTAATGAATCAATGGTGACTTTTACTTTATTACCTGTATCAATCATGAGTAAGCCATAAGGTTGCTCTAACAATAAAAGGAGAATTAATAGGTGAATATTTTTCTTGTTTACTACGCTAAAAATATTTCTTAGACAACACAGCTGAAAGGGGGCTGTTATCTTAGTACTTATCATGAATGATAATAATATTAATAATTGTTCTCGTTTAATATTAAAGCGAAT
>JAGLBQ010000124.1 GCA_023146675.1 Cocleimonas sp.
CCCGTATCATCGACTAAGACCTTATCTATCATCTGACCTATGGTACTGAATTACTGTATTTTTATGATAATCTGTCACAGAATAATTTATATACTTTTGGGATAATGACAATCTTTATAACTAGGATGATAAAATGCTACTAATTAACAATAAAATTCTTTCTGTGATTTCAATCAGTTGTTTGCTTACTGTAACGATGTCTGCAAGCGTTACAGCACAAGAAAGCGCAAATTACAGCTCTCTATTTACTCAAGATAACGTTGTTTGTTTAAGCTTAAAAGAAATGGCAATAGCAACGAGTCTTCCACAATCTTCGATTTCTAAGAAGAAGAGTTATAGCAAGAAAACCTGTGCCTATAAAATGAAACTACCAAATAAAGAAATCATGAGCTACAAATATAGTCCAATGACAATAGGAATTGGGGAGGTGAAAAAAGAAATAAAGGCCTATTTAAAGACGAAGAAAAGGAAGGAAGTTATGTTTGGAATGGAAATAGAGCTTAGTGATACAGGTGACACTTATTTAACACATCTGCCTTTGCATGGTAAACTGTTAATTCAAAATGCTAATTATGGCATTATCATTCTTTCAAACTACGCCAAGACAGGGTTTAAACTTAAAGAAAAGAAGGTAAAACAATCATATGCGGTAAAAGTTGCCAACTACTTGTTAAAAAAACATAAAAAATGAAATACTTGAGCACTACAAAAGTAGGTTGATAGAATTCATTATCGTACACTTTTTTTTTCTCCATAAAGGGCATCCTTCATTTCCTTGTCAAAGTACTTGACTACTACACATCCTTTAGCGGTTTGATAAACATGCCTCTTTATCTTCACTGTACCAAAGGGTGTCTGGTACTTTTTAAAATCTTTGTTTCACGAAGTCCACTTTACCCTTCACTTATCAAATCAAAGGCATTCCGTTGTAATTTGATCTCCTCAATACATTACCAATGCGCTTTATCCCTTCTTCTATTGCGCCCTTGTCCGCACAAGAGTAATTAAGACGCATTGTATTTTTTTGAATATTCCCTGTATAAAAAGATTCTCCTGGTACAAAAGCAACCTTCTGTTTAATTGCTTCTTGAAATAAATCCAAGGTTGATACCTGTTTTTCAAGCGTACACCAAAGAAACAAACCTCCTTCTGGGTTGGTTAGTTTAGCTTTCTCAGGAAAGTACTTTTTAATCGCGGTTTCCATTATGATTTTTTGCTGACCATAGTAGGCGCTCAATCGTGATAGATGCTGATCAAAAGAATTATCGGCAAGGTATTGGGCTAATATATATTGTGAGAACGAGTTGGTATGCAGATCAGCGGCTTGTTTGGCGATAATTAACTTTTTCATGACCGCTTTAGGTGCAACGATCCAACCAAGGCGCAGGGCTGGTGCGATGGTTTTGGAGAAGGACCCTAATAAAATGGTTTGTTGTGGCAATAGGGTATGAAAGTTGCTTTTTATTTCACCACTAAAGCGCAGTTCGCCATAAGGATCATCTTGAATTAGATAGCAATCTGTTTTTGCTATTTGCTTAGCGACTGCCTGTCGATTCTCCTCACTATAGGATATGCCTGTAGGATTTTGGAAGTTAGGCACGGTGTAAATTAGTTTAGGGTTATTTTTGGATAATATTTGCTGTAACTCGTTTAAATCTAGTCCTTGCTCATGAATAGCAATGGGTAAAAACTTAGCTTGATAGAGACGAAAGGCTTGCAATGCACCGAGATAACCTGGGTTTTCTATCAGGATACCGTCATTTTTATTGAGGAATATTTTACCCAGTAAATCCAATGCTTGTTGTGAGCCATTGGTGATTAAAATATCTTCTTCGCTAATGGCTAGGTTTTGTGACTGATAACGCTGTGCTATCCAGCGCCTTAATTCTAGATTACCTTCTGTATTACTGTATTGTAAAAGTGTTGAGCCATTTTTATCAAAGGCTGACTGGCTTGCCTGTTTGAGTTGTTTTAGGGGAAAAAGCGCATCATTAGGAAGCCCGCCAGCAAAAGATATAATATCCTTGTTACTGGTTACTTTTAATATTTCACGAATAAAAGAAGGGCTTATGCCTTGGATACGCTCAGCAAATGGGTTTTCTATCATTTTTATTGTCATAATAATTCACCTTTAAAAAGAGTGATTGCCGTTCCCGATATATCAATACGATTATTATTCACGCTTACTAATAAATCACCTCCACGGGCAGAAACCTGACGTGCTGATAAGATGTTTTTTCCCAGTTTTTCAGTCCAAAAAGGTGCTAAAGCACAATGAGTTGAACCTGTAACAGGGTCTTCATCAATACCCACCGCAGGCGCAAAAACTCGACTAACAAAATCATAATGGCTTGATGATGAGGTGATAATTAAACAGCGAATAGGAAGTGCTGCTAGTTGTTGTAGATTAGGCTGTAAACGTTTAACTATTTCTTCACTCTTCATTTCAACTAAAATATCCTCGCTGCTGTTATAAACGCCCTTGCATTCACAGGATAAAAGTTCATTAAGCTGTTTTTCTAGTTTTTTATCATCAGTTTTAGTCACTGTTTCTTTTGGGAAATTCATGGTGATCAAGCCCTCTTTATTACTCACATCAAGACGACCACTTAATGTATCAAATCGTGCTATTTGCTGTTGTTCAAGGTTAGTTTCTGTCCATAAAATATGCGCTGTTGCCAAGGTTGCATGACCACAAAGATTGACTTCTGTTGTGGGTGTAAACCAGCGCAAGCCGTATAAGCCTTGTGATTTTTTCATCACAAAGGCGGTTTCTGATAGATTCATCTCAGCGGCTAACGATTGCATCCACTGATCATTATACTGTTTGCCTTGCTCTAAAATACAAACAGCAGCAGGATTGCCTGTAAAGGCTTTATTGGCAAATGCATCCACTTGAAATATTTTTAAACTCATGGTTTGGTCCTTTTTAAATGTTTTTCTTAATTGGCATTTTACGACTAATTGCAATGACTAAAACGACTGCTATTGCAAATATAAGTGTAGTAAAATCAAAATGTTCTCCTAGTAAAAAAATGGATGCAATAATGGTTAAAAAAGGCTGTAATAACTGCACTTGGCTAACACGCGCTATCCCACCAATGGCTAGCCCTTTATACCAAAAGAAAAATCCAAATAGCTGACTCATGAATGCTAAATAAGCAAAACTTAGCCAGACATTGCTAGGTATTATGGCGAAATTATCTGGCTTCGTTAATAAGGTAGGAATGATAATAAAGGGGAATGAGAACACTAATACCCAGCAAATCACTTGCCAACCGCCGAGTTGTTGGGATAATTTACCCCCCATTGCATAGCCCAATGCACCCAAAAAACTACCTGCAAGCAGTAATAAATCACCTTTTTGAAGGCTGAAATTACCTTGTAGTAACGCATAACTGGTAACAATTGCTGCACCTAGAAAGCCAATCATCCAAAAATGCACTGAAGGTCTCTCCCCCGAAATTACTGCGCCAATCAAAGCGGTCAATAAGGGAAGAATTGCGATTACCACGCCTGCATGGGATGCATGAACCGTTTCCATTGCCCATGAGGTGAGCACAGGAAAGCCGACAACAACGCCTAATGCTGTTATCGCAAGTCCTTTAAATTGTTGCTTACTGGGGATGGGTTGTTTAAAAATTAATAAAATAATAGCAGCAATGATAGCCGCAACAGAGGCACGTCCTAGACCGATAAAAATAGGATCAAAATAAGGTGTGATAAAGCGTGTTGCAGGCAATGTTAGGCTGAAGATTGCAATGCCAAAGAATCCTAACAACATACCTTTTGATTCATTATTCATTTTCCTGATCTCTCATTTAACCCTTAATTTACTTGCACAATAGTGTAACTTTATGCAAACTAACAATACAGATTCAATAAATTATAATTGATACAGTACAGATTGCATTAATAACCACTGTGCTGGTTTAAAATAGGAGAACTGTATGCCTAAGCGTTATGAAATAGTAGCTAATTACATTGCTGATCAGATTAACTCTGGTTTGCTGAAAACAAATGAGCGGGTACTTTCAGTCAGGCAGTGCGCAGATGAGTTAGGGGTTAGTATTTCCACAGTGATACGTGGTTACGAACTGTTGCAAGATCGCATGTTAATTGAGTCTCGCCCACAATCTGGTTTCTTTGTTTGCCAACAATTAGAGCTTCCAAAAGCACCTGAAACGAGTAGACCAGAGCAGCGCCCTGTTGAAGTGAATCTGGGGAAGTTGGCGATGAAAATTATCAGCAGTCCAAATAACAATCAACTCATTCAGTTGGCGGTGGCTTTGCCTAATATAAATGTACCTGCGGTTGCACAGCTAAATAGGATCATGGGGCAAATTGCACGCGAACAATCCAGAACGAATCAGATTATTACACAGGATAATATCTCAGAATATGATTCCCCTCCGGGTAATAAAAACCTACGCCGTAAAATTGCACAGCGCTTATTAAGTGGGGGCGTTAAGGTGCATCCTGATGAAGTTGTCATTACCACAGGCTGTCAGGAGGCGTTAGTTTTAAGTTTAAATGCCGTGACAAAAGCGGGTGACACGGTGGCGGTTGAGTCACCTAATTATTATGGCATGTTACAAGCAATTGAAACGCT
>JAGLBQ010000125.1 GCA_023146675.1 Cocleimonas sp.
AATAAAATAAAGGTCATTTCTCCAAAGGAATAAGCAAACGTTTAATATCAGGTATTAATTTCTTAATAATTTCAGGATCATTACGTGTTTTTGCTAGCAAAATAATCCCTTCAAAATAAGCCAACAAAGCATCTGCGCTTAAATCCGTGTCGATATTGCTAATATCACCCTTATCAAGCGCTTGTTGTAAGGTATCTTTATATAACTGTTTAAACGCTAAAAAAGTATTATCCAGTTTTACGCGTAAGACCTCATCACGCGTACTCATCTCAACAGCAAGGTTGCCAATGGGGCAGCCTAGCACATGATTGCCGTCTTTTTTGCATTGTGCTTGAAATTGATAGATAGCGTGAATAAAGTGGGTAAAGCGCTCTAGAGGTGGAATATGTTGTGCAAATGAAGGATCAAGTATCGCATATTTTGCTTGTTCATTTTGCGCATCAATCATCGCCAGCGCAAGATCTCTCTTTGAGGGAAAAAAGTGATAAAAACTGCCTTTTTTAACCCCTGCATGATTACAAATTGCCTGAACACCAACATCACTATAACTACTAGCATAAATAAGTTCGCCAGCGCTTTGGATAATTTTGTCTCGTGTGTCATTGCTCATGTGGGTTATGGTAGTTTAGTGAGCTTTGGAATACAAATTTTTCTGTTTATATGCACTAAAGTACGTTATTTCATCCGCACATAAGCATACGCCCAGTCACAACCAGTACTCTGCTTTAATGCGGATAATAGTTTCTCATCAGGCACCGCTTCGGATTCATAAATATTGCCTATCAATACCCAACTTTTGGCTATAAAAGCTGATCTTCGCCAGTTAACGTTACTTGGGTCGATGTATTCTGTGCATGCGCTGCATTGCTGTGTTGATAGCGCCTGCTGACTTTCTAATAAATTCTGAACTAGTTTCAACTGTGGATTTTTACAGTGAGGGCAATTGGCTTTTTTTACATTAAGCCCCGCAATAAAATGCTTTTCTGCACTTTCTTTGGCTATTTCCACATAGCAATAGGGGCTATTTTCTTGTGGTTCTATTTCAATATTAGGTGAACACCCCATAAAGCAGATGAGTGATAGAAATTCTTCACCTACTTTATATCTATTGTTGCTGCTTTCTAATCGCTCGCTAATAAATTCTATATTTTGCAATGCTGTTTTGAGTGCATTGTCTGCAATTTGTTTATTTGCATCCATTGGATAGAGGTATAAACGGTATTCTGCTTGCCACATTTGATTCTCTCTTTTTTACTATTTCACAGAGCCTTTATGAGTCACTGACTGATGGTTGTTTAGCCCAGACTATCGCTAAAATCCAATCCCAATCTGTAAAAATATGCCCTTTATATTGCCCGTGTTTAATATTTAATCACTATTAATACAAGCTGAATGCTCACCTCAAGGAGCGGTAGCATGAATAATAAAATTAAGCACTTTTTTATCGTTTGGATCATTCTTTCATTTGCAAATTTGACGCAGGCTGCGGAAGATTTATGGCAGGAGGTTCATACCAAAGCTCGCAGTGTTAACACAGCTACGCCTTATCGTAATAGCCGTGAGTTTGTACTTGATGAAGCACAAATGCAACAGTTACTCGGGCAGACAGCATTAGCGTTTAAAGGCGGCTCCTCTGCACCTATCGCCCTGCCCTTACCTAATGGTGATACGGTTTATGTCACTCCTATTGAATCACCCGTATTGCCCCCTCAATTAGCACAGAAATATCCACAAATTAAAACCTATAAATTAATAGATCAAAATAATAAGGTGTTAAATGGACGACTAGATTTTACGCCTGCTGGTTTCCATGCGATGCTGCAAACGCATAGCGGTGAGGTTGTTTATATTGATCCTGTACAAGTGAATGCTAATCAGCAAGCTAAAAACCGTCACTATTATTCTTATCAACAAAAAGATCAACACGCCAGTAAATCACACCAATGCAAATTAACGAATGCAGAGAAAAATCAATCACCACTGATGGATACTGACCAGTCTTATCAGTATCGCGACCAATCCTCTAGTAAAAATCTGCATAATTACCGTATTGCGATTGCCGCAACGGGTGAATATACACGTATTCAAGGTGGCACGGTGGCATTAGGTTTGAGTGCAATTGCGACAACGCTTAATCGTATTAATCAGATATATGAACGTGATCTAGGGGTCCATTTTACACTGGCAGATAATAATGATGCGATTATTTTTACCGATGCTTATAACGATCCTTTTAGTAATGGTAAGTCGCATCTGCTCATTATAGAAAATCAAAAAACGCTTGATACCCTCATTGGGCCGACTAACTATGATATTGGACATGTCTTTGGCTCATCAGGCGGTGGTTTAGCGATTATTAATAGCTTATGTTCTACACACTCCAAGGCTAAAGGGGCATCGGGTATTAATAATCCAAATAGTGAGAATTTTTATATCGACTTTGTAGCACATGAAATCGCACATCAATTTGGTGCAACGCATACATTTAATAGTAAGTCAGGTTTATGTGCTGGGAGTACGCGTACCAAACGCACGGCCTTTGAACCAGGTAGTGGCTCTACTATTATGGCGTATACAGGAATTTGTGGCAGCGATAACCTCCAATTAGAAGCAGATGCGATGTTTCATATTGGTAGTATTGAGCAGATTAACAATACAATATCAAAACGTTGCGGATCGCATTATGCAAATTCAAATCAGCCCCCCCTCGTTAATGCAGGCAAAGATTACACTATTCCAGCAGGGACGCCATTCACGTTGAAAGGCTCGGCAAATGACCCTGAAAATGATTTTTTATCCTATTCATGGCAACAAGTTGATGTCGGAAGTAGCTCATCTGTTAATTATGATACAGGTAATAATCCTTTATTTAGAGCTCACCTAGCAACGACTTCACCGATTAGAACTTTCCCTGAGCTTAAAAGTATTCTCACACATAGACAAATAAGAGGTGAGGTATTACCGCAAACACAACGCAGTTTAAACTTTAAATTCACTGTGCAAGATGGCAAAAAAAATACCAGCAGTGATCAGCTTACTCTACAGGTAAAAAACACAGGAACACGCTTTGCACTTGACCTGCCTTATTCCCATTACACCATTGGCGAAGACACTAAGCTGACATGGAATGTGGCTAAAACGGATCAGGCACCTATTCATTGTAGTGATATTGATATTTACTTATCAACCGATGGTGGCAAAACATTTAGTACCAAGCTAGCAAGCAACATTGTCAATAATGGCAGTACTTCGGTTTATATTCCCAATCATATTGATCCTAGTGATCATGGGCGTTTTAAGATTGCCTGTAGCGATAATATCTTCTTTGCACTTTCTTATTATAATTTTGAATTGGGCTATGATGCCTCAAATCATCAAGCATCCCCTTTGCCAGAACCAAATTTAACAATAGGGAAAAAAAGCCAAGCAAATAATGGGAACAATCAGAATTTAACACCGACTTATGGCAATGAAAAAATGCGTGGCGGAGCATTTAGTCCTTTTTATTTACTTTTAATGATTTTAGTTTGGTGGCAGTTTAAAAAGAAATCGCTAGCACGCTATCAAGGATGTCAAAAAATTTAGCCTGAAAAAATCCCTTATATTTCTGAAATAATTTAATTTAGCTTATTTAAATACCTACTGACACAATGCTGTCAGTAGACATGAAATAAACTATCGACTCCAACAACTTAAAGGAATTTAATAATGAATCCATTTACAATAATTGAATCTTTCAAACTACATGATGGACAACTTGAAAACTGGAAAGAGCTATCAAAAAATATTGATACAGATATCGCAAAAGCAGAGGGATTTATCAGCCGTGATTCAGGGATAGATGCAGATAGTCGCGTTTACTGTATCGTTAAATGGGAAAGTAAAGCCAACCAAGAAGCCTTTATGAAACAACTAATGGCTGGCGAAGGAGCGAATGAAATGATAAAGCACTTTGGCAGTATCGCTAATATGGAAACAGAAATTCGTAACGAAGTTGAAATTTTTGCTTAAGCTATAACTTTCTTCCTCTAAATAATTGGAGTCTCAACTTAAGGCGAGGTAGTCATTTCATCTCAGTAGAGGCATTACACACAATGTCCCTACTGATATGGCACTAGTTTCCTACTGCAAACAACATTTTTTATATTTCTTACCACTGCCACAATAACAAGGATCATTACGCCCTATTTTTGGTACAGGTTGTACTGCATCTAATTTAGCATTCTGCTCTGTCGTAAGCCTTTCTATTTCACTCATTGCCTGTCCATTGATACCCACACTGGTTAATAA
>JAGLBQ010000126.1 GCA_023146675.1 Cocleimonas sp.
GCCACGGGACGAGACTTTGGTTTGCATCGTGCGCGTGGCTTTGATGCGCGTATGGATGTTTTTGCATCAACACGAGCGGCACTCACTTATTTGCAAAAAATAAATAGGGAGTTTAAGGGGGATTGGTATCTCACGCTTGCGGCTTATAATGTCGGGCAAAATAGAATACATCGTGAAAGAGCAAAAAATCGCGCAAAAGGGCGGAAGACTGATTACTGGAGTTTATCTTTACCACGTGAAACCAGAGAATATGTGCCGCGTTTACTCGCTTATAAAGAAATTTTATTAAACCCACATCGCTACGGTGTGCGCTTACCGACGATGTCTAATAATGCAGTGCTTACGCAAACTAATGTCAATAGATCAATTAATTTGCGACAAGTAGCACGGATGGCAGGGTTGCCAGCATCGACTTTGACTCGATTGAATCCTAACTTTAAAAATGGTATTACTAATCCACGTTTATCAAGAAAAGTGGTATTGCCGCGTCGCCATGCAGGGCGGTTAAATCATGCTATTCGTAACGCCCCTAGCGTAAGACGAAGTTAGTAATTCAATGAGCGAATGAACAACCTGCTAAAGACGTAGAGTATACAAAAAAAAGGGGCTTTTTGCGTGCTCTGTGTCTTTAAGTTGATAGCTCTTCATGTTCCTTTGATTTTTCTTTGAAAAAAGCATCGTATGATTGCCAAAACTCATGCAGAGAGGGTGTTTTGTATATTGAAAATATGAAATAAGCTACTATATTATTTTAGGTAGTCTTTATTAACCCCTAAAATTGTCAGGTAGCTAGTTTTGCGTGCATCTCATATATTTCTTGTTCTCTTTTTAGTTGTTCCTGTTGTAGAGATTTATCTTTTAATTCAGGTTGGCTCACTTATTGGCGCACTTCCAACTATTCTACTCATTCTTGCCACTGCGATTATTGGCGCAGGTTTACTACGCCAGCAAGGATTATCTACGCTGGCACGCTTTCAGAATAACTTAGCATCAGGGTCATTGCCAGCACAGGAAATGATTGAAGGTATTTTGCTTGCAGTGGGAGGTGCGCTTCTCATGACACCTGGTTTTGTTACGGATGCAATGGGTTTTTTCTGTTTGATTCCTTTTACTAGGAAAGCACTTGCACATTATATTATGAAACGCTCTGCTGTACAGGTGCAGGCTGGCGTAGCAGATTTTGCGCGTTCGGCGCGTCCTGGGTCACATGGTGCTAAAGGTGGTGGTGTGGATAATAATACCTATGAAGGTGAGTTTGTGCGTAAAGAAGATGAGCGTTTGAATCGGGATTAGCATTTAGAAAGATAGTTTTGTATTTTAATCTCAATACGCCCTATAAAAATAAAATAATCCCTTTTCTCTCTTGAATTCATTCAAGCTGACCTCATCGTTAGCAGTCGTTAACCGAGACTGCTAATCTCTGATACTCAGTCAGCTGTCTCCCTCAAATTATTAAAACTAAAGTGTATGGAGTAAAAGTATGAATATTCGTCCTTTGCATGATCGTGTGCTAGTACGTCGTACAGAAGAAGAACGTAAGAGTGCTGGTGGTATTATTATTCCTGATAATGCAACAGAAAAACCAAATCGTGGCGAAATCATTGCTGCAGGTAATGGCAGAATAACTGACTCTGGTGATGTACGCGCAATGGATGTGCAAATTGGCGATCAAGTTTTATTCGGTCAGTATGCTGGCACAGAAGTGAAAGTTGATGGCGAAACATTATTAATGATGAAAGAAGAAGATATTTTAGCCGTTCTAGAAGGCTAAATTAAATTTTCTGTTTATAGCGTCTGTTATTGTTGCAACGCTACTCTACAATCATTTTAAAGAATAAATAAAGGATTCAATAGCATGAGTGCAAAAGAAGTACGTTTTGGTGATGACGCACGTACCCGTATGGTAAAAGGCGTTAATGTTTTAGCAAATGCAGTAAAAGTAACACTAGGTCCAAAGGGGCGTAATGTTGTATTAGAAAAATCATTTGGCGCACCAACCATCACGAAAGATGGCGTGTCGGTTGCAAGAGAAATCGAACTAGAAGATAAGTTTGAGAATATGGGCGCACAAATGGTGAAGGAAGTTGCTTCACAGACGAATGATATTGCGGGTGATGGCACGACAACAGCGACGGTATTAGCGCAAGCTATCGTTCGTGAAGGCATGAAGTCAGTTGCTGCGGGTATGAACCCGATGGATCTTAAGCGCGGTATTGATAAAGCAGTTATTGCTGCTGTTGCAAACTTGCATGAGATGTCAAAGCCTTGTACTGATAGCGAAGCTATTGCACAGGTTGGCTCTATTTCTGCTAACTCAGATACTGTTATTGGTCAGCTCATTGCGGATGCAATGGATCGTGTAGGTCAAGAAGGTGTGATTACGGTTGAAGAAGGCAATTCTCTAGAAAATGAACTAGAAGTTGTTGAAGGTATGCAGTTTGATCGCGGCTATCTTTCTCCTTACTTTGTTAATAACCAAGAAAAAATGGTTGCTGATTTAGATGATCCTTATGTGTTATTGCATGATAAGAAAATCGCTAATATTCGTGACTTGCTTCCTGCACTAGAAGGTGCAGCAAAAGCAGGTAAACCATTAATGATCATTGCTGAAGATATTGAAGGCGAAGCATTAGCAACCTTAGTTGTTAATAATATGCGCGGTATTGTGAAAGTAACAGCGGTTAAAGCACCAGGATTTGGTGACCGTCGTAAAGCAATGCTAGAAGATCTTGCAATCCTAACGGGTGGTAAAGTGATCTCTGAAGAAGTTGGCATGAGCCTTGAATCACTAGAGATGGATGATTTAGGTCAGGCAAAGCGTATTTCAGTGAGCAAAGATAATACCGTTATTATTGGTGGTGGAGGCGATAAAACAGCCATTGATGAGCGTGTTAATATGATTCGTGCGCAAATTGAAACAACAACCTCTGATTATGATAAAGAAAAACTTCAAGAGCGTGTTGCTAAACTAGCTGGCGGTGTTGCTGTTATTAAGATTGGCGCTGCAACAGAAGTCGAAATGAAAGAAAAGAAAGATCGTGTAGAAGATGCATTGCATGCAACTCGTGCAGCGGTTGAAGAAGGCGTGGTGCCTGGTGGCGGTGTTGCTCTGGTTCGTGCGCAACAAGCAATTGCTAGTATCAAAGGCGAAAATGCAGATGAAGATATGGGCGTAAGTATTGCACGTCGTGCAATGGAAGAGCCACTACGTCAAATCTGTAGCAATGCAGGTGATGAAGCATCCGTGGTACTTAATGCGGTTGCAGAAGGTGAGGGTAACTATGGTTATAACGCACGTTCATCTGAATACGGCGATATGATTAAAATGGGTATTCTTGATCCAACTAAAGTAGCACGTGCAGCACTTCAACACGCGGCATCTGTTTCTGGATTAATTATTACTACTGAAGCGATGATTGCTGATCTTCCTCAAGATGACGCTGCTGGTGGTGCTCCTGATATGGGTGGCATGGGCGGTATGGGTGGAATGGGCGGCATGATGTAAGCTAGACCATTTTTTATCCGCAGAGACGTTGTACGTAACGTCTAACGCAAAAAGCCCAGATTTTACTCTGGGCTTTTTTGTGTCTGGGTATGATTCGAGTCAACGTTACATGTGATGTTCAATATTCCTTATATTATAACTTCGCTAATAACTGATTAGCTTCGTCCTGTTGGGCGATGCTGCCTTCACGTAGCACTTCATGCAACATTTCATAAGCAGATTGCTTATCGTCAGCTTCCATATAGGCGCGGGCAACATCCAGTTTTATACTTGTCTCTAAAGATTCATCTTCAGTTGGCTCTTCTTTGATAAGGTCTAGATAGTCAGCTCTATCCTCCGCTTTCATTTTGGGTGTTGTGAAGTCCAAGTCTAAATCATCAACATCATCAAGGTTAAGCTCTTCATGTTTTTTACCTGCAAAGAAGCGTTTTAGTAAAAAGCCAAGACCAATAAGAATAGCGAGCAAAGGTAATAACCAAGTTAATAATTTGCTTAAATCAAAACCTGTGGCATTTTCTGTAGGGCTAATAATATTGCCATTCAGATCGGTAGAAGGTGCATCTACAACTTCCGTAGCAGGCATTGCATCAAGATCAATTTGTTGCTGATTCGTATTTTCTTGAGTGTTATTATCAGCTGCATCTTGATATTGAGTCTGTTGCTTCTCATCTTGAAGCTCGATAACACGACGCTCTAATGAGATGGTTGTGAGGTTGTTTTCTGCAAGCTCACTTTTAGATTCAACTAATTGCTGTTGTAACGCAATATTTTTATCTTGAAGTCGCTGTTCACTTACAGATGTTTCACCTGATAGTGACCTTCTTCCAGACACTTTTAGTGCCTGAATCTTTTCTTCTAGACCGAGTAATTCCTCATCACGTTTATTTTTTTCAGCTTCAAGACGTTGTACAAGACCTTGTAGTTTTTCACTTTCTTCTGAAAGTGCTTCAACACGAACAGTTTGCGCAGAGTGTTGTGTCTTTAATTTTTCTAATGCAGCGGGGTCGCCGCCAGAATTTATAAAGGTTGGAGGAGTAAGATTACCTGTTTTACCTGTGCGGTAAAAGCGGGCGTGTTGTGCTAGTAAAACTTCGGCATTTTCAGCTGGAATACCTGAAATCATCGCTTCGCTAGGGAGTGATAATTTCTTATTGCGCAGCATAAAGTTAATATTTCCACCTCTAAATGCACTCGGATTTTTTGCTAGAATAGCAATCATTATTTGTGCTTTAGAAAGCTTAGAATTAGGGTAATTTTTATCAACAATACCACTAAGCGTTCCCTTAGCTATTGCGGTATCCTTTATAGGATCAGCAATAACTGAGGTTGTTACTGTAGTTAAAACGATAAGACTCATTAAGAGTATTAACGTGTGTAATTTTTTAGAAAAATAGATGCTGATTTTCATATTTTTATGATACTTTTTTGGGGATTTGAAATTGCCTAAGTAGGCGAGCATAATAAGTAAATTTATTATGCTCGCCTGCCTAATATCCTATCCAGTTAAAAATTGGTCTACCATTTTTTTGCGATACTCTGTATCTTTTTCCAGTCTGTTGATAAGGGCTTAACAGCTTTAAGTAAGCTCTCTGTCATTGCGTCCAGTGCTTCTTTATTTTGTGAATGATAGTAAATACCCAGTAATTCTTGTTCTATCAAAGGTTGCTTTCTCTTCTTGCTAAGTATCTGATGTTTTAATAATGTTTGTCCATGTTCGATACTCCCATAAGCAATACAATAACGTGCTTGATCAATTGGATTATTATAGTTTTCATTTAGAAAAGTTTTTAGAATAGTTGTTTCATCCTCTTTTTCATTATCTAAGGTTACTTTTCGACAGGTGTCACTGATTAAAGTTGCGCCAGGGTAGCGTATACATTCAAGATTATTATCAGTACCTTCTTCCAGCCATTGTTTAAAATAAGCTCTATTAGAAACACTAAGAAGCGGGCTGGTTAAATTAAACATTTTTTCTTTAACAGGGCGACCTGTGGCTTTTAAGGTAATAAAAAAATCTTGTAATGCACCTGACAGGTAGGGTTGTAGATGAATGTCCATTGCTTGCATAATGCGCTGTGTATGAATTGTTAATTCTTTAGGATTAGCCCTAACAGTAAGTGTAAGTAGTCGCCACTTATCAAGTGGATCTTTAGGGGTAGTAGAATTTAAATTGGAGATAAATGATGTCACGTTATTGTCCCTGCAAAATAGTCCCGTTTGGGAGTTCCTTTGGTGGTAATCAGAAAGATGAAGAGCTTAATATAGTCTATTAGGTTTCTTAATTTCCTCTATAAAACGGTAGTTTAACGAATTGATTATACCTATTGATAGAAGAGGAGGCATAATAAATCTATAAAAAAAACTACTAGCTTATCTGTTTTGCTGATAAAACGATCTATAGTCCCTGTGGTTGCAGAAAAAATACGCAGAGCGTGTTAAAGGTGAGATGGTCTATCGAATAGACTACCTGCGGGGGATTAGTGTGTGCGGTTCTTTATGTATTTCTACCTTCTTTATTCTGTGGCAAACTATCACAAATAGCAGACCAGTTAGCTTTATAATCAGTAAATACATGCGCATCAGGTATTATATCTATATGGCTATCTAATGTTCCCAGTGAAAATTCAACCACAGCGGTTTCATTGTTAGATGACGCAAACGTCATGCTTGATCCACAATGATTACAAAATTGCCGTACTGAACCATTATCGGCAATAAAGCATTTAAGTAATTCTTCTCCTTTTATCCAGTGAAAATTTTCCCGTTTAGCTTCACCAAAAGTAGAAAATGCAGCACCGTGAAATTTACGACAGGCGATACAGTGACAATGCGCCATCTTAGGTTCAATTTTATTTACCTGATATTGAATGCCAGCACAGAGACATTGACCAAAATAGGGCGCTTTAACTTGTTGCTTCATTCCATCTCCATAGCGCGGAATAAGAGGTCAGCATTGCGTCTTGCAAGAAATTTAAAAGTATCAAACTCTGCATAAGCAGATTGATCAATTTTATAGGCATCACTTAACTCACCATCTTTGGCTAATATTTTTTCAACTTCGCTACGCATATAAAGTAGATAATCCTTCGTGTATTGAGTAACAACATCGAGTGTTGTTGCAGGGCCGTGACCAGGAATGACAATTTCAGGTGCTAGTGCAACAAACTTATCCCATGTTTTACTGACCCATGCTGCCGTATCCGTATGTTCAAATAAGGGTAATAATCGCTTATTAAATGCCATATCACCTGCAATAATAATTTTTTGTTCAGGCAACCAGACAGAAATATCACCAGGACTATGTGCAGCTCCTAAATGTAAAACTTCTATTTTTATTTTACCTAACTGAATTTCCAGCTTGTCCTTAAAGGTCTGATCAGGCTTGGACAATACGGTTCCCAGTGATTTATCTTTGCGTCCTTTAATCATGCGCTCCAATATTGCTTCGCCATGTGCTTCGATTTCTTCAGCCGCATCAATATGGGCAATGATTTTAGCGCCTTGCTCTTGCCAATAATTCATCCCCAGCATCGCATGACCTTGAGCATTTTCAAGTATTACGTATTTAACTTTTTGATCGGTTACTTTTCTTATTTCTTCATGCAATGCTTTAGCCAGTAGGTAATTATCACTGGCATTGACAACTAGTACGCCATCATCAGAAACAATAAAAGAAAGGTTATTATTATGTCCAGAATTAGGATACGTTGCAGGTGCAGTTTGACCTATTGCTGAATAGACATTATCAGCAATTTTAGTGGGTTTGTTGTACAGCATAGATTCACTTTCGTTATCATTTTTCATGACAGAATGACCTGACTCAATCCAACCTGTAATCCCATCTGCATAATTCTTCACATTGCTATAACCCAGCTTCATTAAGGTGTCTGCTGCTAAGGGGCTGCGCTGATTAGTGCCACAATAAACAACAATAGGTGTGTCTTTACTTGCAACGGCATCTTCAATGCGAAACTCAAGCCATCCACGTGGAATATTAATATTTCTCTGTGTATGAATTGCCCCACCAAGAATATCAATCTCTGCGTTAAGGCGTACATCAATTAAAACCAGATCTTTTTCCTTATCGAGTAGTTTTTTAAGCGCTTTAGTATCGATATTATGAATGCGCTTATTGACTGCTTCCAAGGCAATATCCCCCGCTGTTTTTTTCATTTTTTCTTCATCTGCAAAAATAGTGGTTGAGAGAAGTAATATTAGAAGAGTGAAAATAAGTGCGCGGAATGGTGGGGTTGTCATAATAACGGCCTAGAGGTAACAGTAATCAATAATAGGCGAGTCTAGCGCAGTTGGAATGGCTTTTATATGGGTAGTTATAGTGAGTAATGGGGTTATTTAATAGAGAGGTAATGCATAAAAAGGGTAAATAATTTAGACAGACTTTGCAACTCTTCAGAAGGAAAAATATCATTACGTCACTCCCTCGTTGTCTGACAGAAAACCACCTTTATATTATTATCTCGCCAATGTTGTTAGGCGAGGCAGGTAAAATCACACGATAAAGTAGTCTGATTTTACATCAATCGAACCTACCCTGCAGAACGATTAAACAGTCGAATATACCCCTGATCATCCCTTTCACTATTTCTAACCAAACGCACGCTAGCATTATAATATTTAAGACTTTCCTCATCACTGCCTGAGTCGAAGTGCAATGCCCATGCGTGATCCTCTTTATTAAAAAAGGTGGATGATGTCCAATATCGAGTGGGTGCGGTGTTAGGGAAGATGTTATTATTAATTGTGGGTTTACTGCATTGATCACGTAATAATGAGGTTGCGAGGCGTGGTGCGATAACTTGACGATCACAAGAGGTTAAAGAGCGTAGTTCCTTAATGGTGGGTAGTCTCCAGTCGTTATAGCCTGCAAAACTGCTTTGTTTAAAGCGGTTGATGGCATTTTCCCATGTGTACTGACGTACCATTCCTTTGCCGCAGGTGATGCTGCTTTGTCCTTCGCTGTATTTTTTCCACATTAGGTTGGTGCTGCAATCAGTGACAGTGTCATCATTGTTGTCGATGTATTTTCCAGCTTGCAAGGTGGCTTCGGGCTGGGTGAATTTTCTAATGGTTTGTAGTAAGTGTTGATAGCTCAGGTCACTTTTATCACCATTCCAGCTTTGTAATGATTCTGTTGCTAGACTTGCGTATGGCATTGGTGGGATAACGTGTTCACATAGCACGGGAATTAGCTGGTTTTGTTCCATTGCGCCAAGGGTTTCGGCTTTGACCCAAAATGATTCGGTGGAGTTGGTTGACCAGACGGTGATAACGCATTTGCAGTGGTCTAATGTATCCTGAATGACCTGAGCAAAGTTTTCATTGGTTAGATGGTTTTTATCCCAATCAACGCTATAGCCGTCGGCTTGTAGTGCATTGGCTAATAGGGAAACCCAAGGTCTGTCTTTGCTACTGTGGCTGATGAATATATCGTTCATTTGGTAGGGAATCCTTTTTAATCTTTCCTATTTGATTGAAAACCTGATGTTTTCATTCCTGATAGTTTGCTTGTTTAAATTTTTAACCTTAACCTAGAGTTAATATCTATATCAATTATAATCAGGTTTGGCAAATGTTAATTATATTTTCAGCTTGAGTTTGCGTCCGCCTATTATTTGAAAGTTATGTTCACGATAGAATTGCAAGGTTCTGGCGAATTCAGGAATGGGCGGTGTCGTGACTTCCAGCTGCTTCCACTTTTTTTGCTGAGCAAACTTAACTGCTTTATTCAGTAATTCTTTCCCAATATTTTGTGAGCGATATTTTGGACGTACATATAATTCAGGAATGGTTCCATAGGCGCCTTCTGCGTACAGGGCGTAGCTTTCATAAAGTGAAATAAAACCAACTGCTTTATTGTTGTCCAGCGCGATAAATCCCCAATACTTATTATCCTCGATCAATAATTTGATACGTTTGCTGGTTTCATCCTGATCAAATTCAAATACAGGCTTTTTGATTAATTGGGTAATTTCTTCTAGCAATTCACCGACCATGATGGCTAATTCATCATAATGATCTGGTGCAATAAAAGTAATGTCAGGCATTTAACTTTTCCTTCTTACATCCATTACATTGGGTAACTCTTCAATTCTCTCCAGTGCAGCAGAGAGTTTTTTTAGATTCTCTATTAATACTTCAAAATTAAGAATTGAGAT
>JAGLBQ010000127.1 GCA_023146675.1 Cocleimonas sp.
CCTGCATTGGGTGCATGTCGATAGGTGCGTAAGGCTTGTCCGTCTACAAAGGCTTGCGAGACGGCATCAATAATTTGCTCTTTTGTGCCGCCTAATAGCTTGGTGACCACTGCGGTAGAAGCAACTTTAACGAGAATCACATGATCAAGCCCAACACGGTTAAAGCTATTTTCTAATGCCAATACGCCTTGAATTTCATGGGCTTTAATCATTGCTGTTAAGACATCGCGTATTGTTAACGCTTCTTTTCCCTCAGCTAAACGTGTGCGGCTTAGATAGTCCGCTACCGCCATAATGCCACCCAAATTATCAGAAGGATGTCCCCATTCTGCCGCTAGCCAAGTGTCATTATAATCCAACCAGCGCACCATCGTGCCTATATCCCACGCAGCTTTTACAGGGTCGAGCTGATGTGATGTGCCGAAAACCCGCGCCCCATGATTAACGGTTGTTTCGGGGACGATTGAGCCTAAGTGCTTAGTACATTCGGGGAAGCGCAAGGCAAGCAAACCGCAACCAATGGTGTCGATTAGGCAACTTCTAGCGGTGTTATATGCCTCATCCGATTTAATTTCGTAATGATCAATATAATCAGCAATATCAACCAAAACTTGATCAGGCTCTGGGCGATTATTCATATCAACATTGGAACTCATTTATTATTTACCTTGTTGTTTTCCGTTTAATATTTTTAAATTAGCGCTCACTTAAAGGAACCCATTGCAAATTCTCAGACCCAGTATAATGAGCACTAGGACGAATAATTTTACCATCTTCCCGTTGTTCAATCACATGCGCTCCCCAGCCTGTGGTGCGTGAAATTACAAATAAGGGCGTAAACATGTCAGTAGGAATCCCCATTTGCTGATAGGAAACGGATGAGAACCAGTCAAGGTTAGGAAACATTTTCTTTAAATCCCACATCACTAACTCAAGTCGATCAGCCACTTGATACATTTTCATATCACCCTTTTCTTCTGAAAGTTGTTTGGCAACCCGCTTAATAACATCGTTACGTGGATCACCTGTGGTATAAACAGGGTGTCCAAAACCGATAATAATTTCTTTGCGAGCAACGCGCTCACGAATATCTTTTTCCGCTTCATCTGCGCTGCGATAACGACGTTGAATCATACAGGCAGCTTCATTTGCTCCACCATGTTTAGGTCCACGTAATGCACCAATTGCACCTGTAATACAGGAGTAAATATCGGAATCAGTCCCTGCAATCACGCGTCCTGCAAAGGTCGATGCATTGAATTCATGTTCTGCATAGAGAATCAGTGAAGTGTGCATGGCATCAACCCAAGAGGCTTTAGGTATTGTGCCATGTAGTAAGTGCAGGAAGTGACCACCAATACTGTCATCATCGGTTTCCACGTCTATGCGCTTGCCATTAAGTGCAAAGTGATACCAATACAATAACATCGAACCAAAGCTTGCCATTAAACGATCAAGCAGTTCACGGCTTGCGGCAGCAGGGTGATCGTCTTTTTCGGGTAGGCAACTGCCCATTACTGAACAGCCTGTACGCATCACATCCATTGGGTGAGCGGAGGGCGGTAGGGCTTCTAAAACCTGTTTGACCGCGTGGGGTAATCCGCGTAATGATTTTAATTTTTCTTTGTAGGCAGTTAGTTCAGCCTGATTGGGTAAAGTGCCATGAATAATTAAATGAGCGATTTCTTCAAATTCAGTCGACTCTGCAAAGTCTAGAATATTGTAGCCACGATAATGGAGATCGTTGCCTGTGCGTCCTACCGTGCAGACAGCGGTATTACCTGCGATAGTACCTGAGAGGGCGACTGATTTTTTTGGTTTTAGGTGTTTTTGTTCGGATGTCATTTATTCAATTCCTTTTCTCATTTCAGGAGTTTAAGATTTTTATCTTGGCTAAATAAATCATCCAGTGCCTGCTCAAACTGGTGATAACCAAGATAATCATAAAGTTCCTTGCGTGTTTGCATTGTATCAATCACGTTTTTTTGGGTGCCATCCTCAAGAATGTGTTGATAAACATTCAGCGCTGCCTGACTCATGGCGCGATAGGCACTGAGTGGATACAGCACCAGTTTCACGCCAACATCGGCTAACTCTTCGGTACTATAAAGTGGTGTTGCGCCAAACTCAGTAATATTGGCAAGCACAGGCACTTTCACTACTTTAGTAAATTCTTCATATTGCTCTAAGGTGGTCATTGCCTCAGGGAAAATCATATCCGCTCCCGCTTCAACACAAGCCATAGCGCGATCAATGGCGGACTGCATCCCCTCAACGGCAAGGGCATCAGTGCGTGCCATAATCACAAAATCATTGTCAATACGCGCATCAACCGCAGATTTTATTCGATCTACCATTTCTTGTTGCGACACAATGGCTTTATTAGGGCGATGTCCACAGCGCTTTTGCATCACCTGATCTTCAATATGAAACCCTGCCGCACCTGCCTGACACACTTCGCGGGTAGCGCGGGCAATATTAAAAGTGCCGCCCCAACCTGTGTCAATATCAACCAATAAAGGGGTAGAAGTGACAGCGGTAATGCGTTTTACATCCTCAATCACATCATGCAAGGTGGTTATTCCTAGGTCGGGAATGCCCAATGACGATGCGGCAACGCCCCCGCCTGATAAATAAAGTGCTTTATGTCCTGTTTTCTCTGCCAAAATACCGCAGTAAGCGGTTACCGCGCCGACGACTTGTAGTGGATTATTATCTTCAACCGCCTTTCTAAGTTTCTGTCCTGCGCTTAATGATTTGCTCATATAGTTTCATCCATTAAAGTACGAATGCTTTTCCAAGCGCCGCTAATATGGCGACGCATTAATAACTCCGCCAATTCGCCGTCATGTTCTGCAATTGCTTGCATAATATGACGGTGTTGCTGTAAGGCGAGCGTGGTGCGCTCAGCTAGTTTAGCGGTGCGAAAACGGCACATGCGTAATAATTGATAGAGTTCACCTGATAACAAATCTATCAATAATTGATTTTGGCTACCCTGTGCGATTAGATAATGAAAATCGAAATCACCATCATTTTGCAGATATTGTTGACCATTTGCCGCATTGATCTGTTTTTCATGTTGATCTAATAAGGCATTTAATGCGGTGATTTCAGTCTTTGTCATGGTATTGGCAGCAACACGACACGCCATTCCTTCCAGCGCCTCACGTACCTGATAAAGATCCGCCATTGTTTTAATATTAAGATTTACAACCCGTGCGCCCGCATGAGGGATTCTAGTCACTAAGCGCATGCCTTCAAGCTTTCTAATCGCTTCGCGCAGTGGTCCACGACTGATACCATAGCGTGTGGCAAGATCAGCTTCACTGAGTTTTTCACCTTGGGGCAGCTCGCCTGTGACTATGGCTTGCGTTAATTGTAGGCACACTTTATCGGAGAGAGTGTGTTCTTTTTTTTGGGTAGAGGGTAACGACGTCGTTAGCATAATAATTTAGGATTGTTGACAATTTTATTTCATCATACGCGATTTTTTGCAAATGTGAAGAGGAAGGAAGCAGTTTGTTATCGCAAAAAGCAGCTAAAAACTTTCTGCTATAATTAAAGGTCATATGGAAAGCTGAGGTGTTATCTCCCTCGATATCCACTAATAACACAATATAATCCTTCCATGTATTGAAGTCATCTTGAGACCTATCAACACTCCCCGAGAAACGACATTATCTTCCATCCATGCTGCTTAGCGATTGCTTCAAGCACTTCATCAGGATCAACCGCAACAGGGTGTTTAACTATTTCTAATAATGGCAAGTCATTATGGGAGTCACTATAAAAATAACTGCCTTTTAATGATTCATTATTAAGTTTCAACCACGCATTTAAGCGTTTAACTTTGCCTTTATTAAAACAAGGAATACCTTCAACATCGGTAGTGTAACGTCCATTCACTATTTTTGATTCAGTGGCAATTAAATTATCTATACCAAAGGCTTTTACAATAGGGCGGGTGACAAAACTATTGGTGGCGGTAATCACTATTAATGTATGTCCTTGTTGACGATGATATTCAATCTTTGATTTAGCAATATCTCCCATCATAGGCAGAATAACCTGCTGCATATATTCTTTATGTAGCGCCGCTAATTCTTCCATACTGTGTTCTGATAAGGGTTTAAAGGTAAAAGCTGACCATTCGTAAATATCGAGTTCGCCTTGTTTATATTGTTCATAAAAACGAATATTAGCGTCTTCATAGGTTTTTTTATTAACTAGATTTTTACGTACTAGAAACTGTCCCCATTCATAATCGCTATCGCCGCTAAGTAAAGTGTTGTCAAGATCGAATAAAGCCAGAGTCATTTGAAAATTTCCTGAAAAAATATGTAATTGTACCGCTTTAAATTTGCTGATTCATTCTCGATATGGAAGAATGAAGAAAATTATTTTATGGAGAATTATCGTGATTGATAAGGACGGTTTTAGAGCCAATGTTGGCATTATCCTTGCAAATTGCGATGGCGATGTATTTTGGGGTAAACGAATAGGTCAGAGTTCTTGGCAGTTTCCTCAAGGTGGTATTGATAAAGGAGAGACCCCTTTGGAGGCAATGTATCGAGAGTTACATGAAGAGACAGGGTTGCTAGAAAAACATGTGGAAGTCATTGGCTTCACACAGAACTGGCTGCGCTATCGTCTACCTAAACATATGATTCGCCGTCGTTCCAGTCCAACCTGTATTGGGCAGAAACAGCGTTGGTTTTTATTGCGTTTGACCTGTTCTGATAATAGCGTCAATCTGCGTGCAACTGATTTACCTGAGTTTGATGGCTGGCGCTGGGTTGATTATTCATTTCCAGCAAAAGAAGTGGTGTACTTTAAACAGCAGGTGTATCAGCGTGCTATGTCTGAGTTAAAACCCTATTTACAAAAGATTCTAAGAAAAGAGTAGTAAATCATGATGAAAAAAATTGGTATTGTCGGTGCGACGGGGTATACGGGTGTTGAGCTATTACGGATATTGGCTAACCATCCTGAGGTGGAAATTACTTTTGTGACCTCGCGTTCTAATGTGGGGTTGCGTGTTGATAGCATGTTTCCAAATTTGCGTGGCTTTATTGATTTAACCTTTAGTGATCCTGCTAGTGATGAACTGGCTGATTGTGATCTGGTATTTTTTGCCACACCTAATGGGGTTGCAATGAAGCAAACCGCAGCCTTATTGGAGGCGGGAACAAAGGTTATTGATTTGGCAGCTGATTTTCGTTTCAAAGATGTGGCTGTCTGGAGCGAATGGTATGGCATGAAGCATGCTTGCCCAGAGTTACTGGAAGAAGCAGTTTATGGTCTGCCTGAGATTAATCGAGCATTAATTAAAAAAGCGCGTTTAGTCGGCAATCCTGGCTGTTACCCAACAGCGGTTATTTTAGGCCTTTTGCCATTAATTAAATCAGGACAAGTTGATCTGGCAGATATTATAGCTGATACTAAATCAGGCATCAGCGGAGCAGGTAAGCAAGCGAATGTAGCAACGTTACTTAGTGAGGCAGGTGAAAGTTTTAAGGCATATGCAGTTGCGGGTCATCGTCATCACCCTGAGGTTGCACAGATTTTGTCATTTGAGTCAGGTGAGGAGGTAGATCTTATGTTTACACCACATCTGCTGCCTATTATCCGAGGGATTCATGCGACGCTTTATGTGAAGGAATCGGGAGTCATTGAGAAAGACTTACAAACGCTCTATGAAGAGTTTTATGCTGATGAGCCATTTGTGGATGTGTTGCCAGAAGGATCTTGTCCTGAAACACGTTTTGTAAAAAGCTCAAATATGTGTCGCATTGCACCCCATAGACCAACAACGGGATCTAGAATTTTGGTGTTATCAGTGATTGATAATCTCGTTAAAGGTGCGGCGGGACAAGCAGTGCAAAATATGAATCTAATGCTGGGTCTGGATGAAACAACGGCATTGATGCGACCTGCTTTATTGCCGTAGTGGCTGTAAAAAATTGGAATAATAAAGAGGGAGGGAGATAATGTTTGGAAAAAAAACGCATAAAAAACAAAAAGCTCAAATTGAACGTGAAGAGGCTAGTGAAAAGCCAAAAATAGAAACATGGATTGGTGGAAATGTTAATATTGTTGGCAATATTAGTTTTACAGGCGCATGTAGCGTAGACGGCACGGTAGAAGGTAATTTATTTTCTGAGGATCCCAATTCAACCCTTATTTTGGGTGAAAATGGCATTATCATTGGTGATGCGCATGCCGCAAATATTTATGCTAATGGGCGTATTGATGGCAATGTAATGGCAACAAAAAAAGTTGAATTACACCCAAAAGCCCGCATTAACGGGGACTTACATTATAACTTATTAGAAATGGCTGTTGGTGCGGGTGTTAATGGAAAATTAATGCATCAAGAGCTTAATGAAGCGGTTGAAGCAGCGATAGAGTCTGCTGACCTTGTTGAGGCAAAAAGGGCAACTCAAGATGTTAAGTTAGATTCTGAAAAAGATGATTTAACAAAAGAATGAGATCTTCCCTTGTTTTCTTACAGGCTTTAGCTAAATGATAAGTAGTTAGATAGTATGCAAGTAGAATAAATAATTTAGGAGAATTTAAATGTCTGTTGAAACAGCGGTAGGAACCGCATCATCGTTTGATGCACCACTTAATTTTACTGACGCAGCAGCGGCAAAAGTAAAAGGTTTGATTGAAGAAGAGCAGAATGATAATTTAAAACTGCGTGTTTTTGTATCGGGAGGAGGGTGCTCTGGATTCCAATACGGATTTACCTTTGATGAGGATATGAATGAGGGTGATACCGCCGTTAAAAATGATGGTGTGACATTATTAATTGATCCCATGAGCTTTCAGTATCTTTCGGGTGCAGATATTGATTACACCGAAGGCTTGGAAGGCTCGCAATTTGTGATACGTAACCCGAATGCAACTACCACTTGTGGTTGTGGTTCTTCATTTAGTGTGGATGATTAAGGAACCGTGCATGAAATAGCATCCAGATCTTTAACTTATCTTTTTATCCCCACTTAAATGATCTCATTTGTTGCATAGAATGACTTTGTGTCTCATGAGGCTTATTCTAATCTGAAATAAAAATGGAATTTTTTCTAGTTTAGATAAGGCTGGAGCCAACGTAACGAGATAAAAGTGTAAATTAGGGAATGAAAGATACCGTTATTTCGTATATGTTTTGAAGTAAATATATAAAAGTATAGATGACTCATAAAAATGGAATTTTTAGATAAGTTTAATAGTGATATTATTCGTATATGGGATAGTTTTGCTAGACTGGAACAATCAATAGCTACTGTTGTGTTAATGCTAATAGCTTATTGGTTTATCCGATATATTGTACTTAGAAGATTTGAAAAACTAGCCGCTAAAACATCTAATGATCTAGATGATCGGCTTGTTCATTTTTTAAAGCAATTTTTGTGGGTTATTGCGCTCTTTATGACGGTTATTCTGGTTTTAAAGATCAATAATATTGCCGTTTCACCGCTGTTAGCAGGAGCAGGTATATTTGGTGTCGCGCTGGGTTTTGCTGCTAAAGAAACAATCGCAGATATTCTCTCTGGTATTTTTCTTATTACAGATCGCCCTGTGAGAGTAGGAGATCGTGTTAAAATTGATAGTATTGGTCGTCACTGGGGAGGCTGGGGAGATATTGTTGATATTGGAATAAGACGTACTCAAGTGCGAAATACGGATGGTGTTATTGTCAATTACCCTAACTCAGTATTTTCAAATTCTGTTATTAGAAATTTTTCATTTGAAGATACTGCCGTACGCGTTAGGCTTCGCTTTCAGGTTCCTTATGATGCAGATATAGACCTTATCCGTCGGATTGTGCTTATCGTTATTAATAGTGTGCCTGAAATTATTCCTGATACAGCCCAGCTTGTTACTCGCTCTCTTTGGGATGATACCCGAGGACATTTATTATCGGGTATTTTACTGGAAGTCCGTTATCGTATTCCTGATGTGAGACAGCGTACAGGGATTCGCTCAATCGTACTGGAGAAACTGTTGATAGCCTTTAGGAAAAAGAATATTTCATTAGCAATGCAGCAAATTCAATATGTTAATTAGCAATGAATATTCATGAACTTGCGTATCAAGTTCTTATGGAACCTGATGTAACGCTTAAACTCCAGCAAACCATCGCATTATACGCCGAACAAAAGGATCGCCTACCTATTCTCAGCGATTCTCCTGTAAACACTATTCCCATTCCTGGTCGTCCTGAAAAACCTGAATTAGTTTCCCCAAAAAAATTAAAACACCGCAAATTAGCATCAACCTCTGGACGTGCAAATTTAATACATGCCGTTACCCATATTGAATTTAATGCAATCAATTTAGCGCTTGATGCGGTTTATCGTTTTCGTAATATGCCCGCTGAGTTTTATATTGATTGGTTGCAAGTTGCAGCTGAGGAAGCGTATCACTTTAGTTTGTTATCTAAACGACTTGAATCAATGGGTTATCATTATGGTGAATTGCCCGCACATAATGGTCTTTGGGAAATGACGGTTAGAACAGATTATGATGTCATGGTTAGAATGGCGTTAGTCCCACGTGTATTAGAAGCAAGAGGTCTTGATGTAACTCCTGGAATGATGCAACGCTTGCAGGAAGTCGGTGATCAGGAAACGGTTGATATTCTAAAAATAATACTAAAAGATGAAATAGGTCATGTCACCATTGGCTCACGATGGTTTCATTATTGCTGTGAAGAGAGAGGGCTGGAGCCGTTAAAAACCTTTCGTAAATTATTGTTGAAATATATGGGAGCGCCCCTTCGTTCGCCTTTTTATAGTGAGGCTCGCTTGCAAGCTGGCTTTAGTCAGCAAGAACTGGATGAATTACTTGAAATGGAAAAACAATGGGTTGCAGATCAGAAGCGTAATGCGCATTAAGAAAATAATCTCAGAACTTTATATCTAATTTAAATACTATTATGGAAAAATATCTAACCGATATCATTGCTTACCTTTCTCCTTTCCAAGCGCTTTTTCAAGGTTATCCTTGGGTGAAAGGTGTTAGTGT
>JAGLBQ010000128.1 GCA_023146675.1 Cocleimonas sp.
AAATATTGGCAATGGCTTTCAAACACTTGGCGTTTTGATCTGGACAACCGCTTTAATACGCATTGCGAAAATTATGATGCACCAACTCGCATGGGGTAAAGATCATCGTTTTCGTTTAATTCGCCCGCAAACACTGCCGTTATTTGAAAACTTGCTTAAACTACTGATTGTCGCTTTAGCACTTTATATCACCTTCCAGATTTGGGGGATTGATATGACGGCATGGTTAGCATCCGCAGGCGTTATTGGTATCGCTATTGGTTTTGCTGCGAAAGATACATTGGCAAACCTCTTTTCAGGTGTCTTTATTCTAGCTGATACACCTTATAAAATTGGTGATTATATTGTGCTAGATGGTAATCAACGTGGCAAAGTAACTCATATAGGTATTCGTAGTACCAGAATGCTGACACGGGATGATGTTGAGATCACGATTCCCAATGCGATTATGGGAAATAGTAAAATCACCAATCAAAGTGGTGGCCCTCATCCTAAATTTAGAATACGAATTAAGATTGGTGTAGCCTATGGTTCGGATATAGATCAGGTGCGTGACATATTAATAGAAATAGCAGAGAAAGAGCCGCTCATTACCAAATATCCAACACCCCGAGTACGCTTTCGTACGTTTGGTGCATCCAGCTTAGATTTAGAGTTAATGGGCTGGATAGAAGACCCTGAACTGCGTGGACGTACGACGGATAAACTAAATACAAGCATCTATAAGCGCTTTAATCAGGAAAATATTGAGATTCCTTATGCTAAACAGGACTTGTATATTAAGGAGTTGCCAAGTTAGGGCGTTAGCCTGTGAGACAGCCCGTTACGCCCCATTTTTTTAGGCACTTATTAAGCGGAATAATAATGGCATGGTTATCCTTTGTTAGAAAGTACAATCTTCCTTGCTGATGGGTTTAAATAATTTCTCTTGATACAATGCATTGATACCAATAATGAACCCTAATGTATCTTTTTCTAGCTCATCATTATGTGCTGTTTCCACTAACTTTCCTTGGCTAATTTTCATTGTAATCGATTCTTCTTCAGGCTGAATAATGGCGATTTCATTGCCCACACGCAATCCATACATTTGATGAAATTTCATTAAGGACATATCCTTTTTATGGTCTTGATAAATGCTATGCCCCAATATTGGATGGCGTAGATTATCAATACCCACTAAGTCTAATGCGGTGGCTAAAAGGTCGGGTTGCATGGTTAGGCGGCTGACCTGCTTTTCCTCTATGCCTTCGCCTAAGATGACGCCCATAATTTTAAACATTTCAAAGGGTAGTAAATTATCGCCATAGACGCGTACATTATGGTCAGATGCAATGAGAAAAACGGTGTCTTTGTAATAGGCTTCTTTTTTTGCCGCATCCATAAACTGTCCAATCGCATAATCGGCGTATTTGATGGCATTTTCTACTGAGTTTTTCTTTACGCCTTTAACTGGCTCAATACGTCCCTCAGGATATTCAAAGGGGGTGTGGTTGGTAGTGGAAAACATGACGGAAACAAAGGGCTGTTGTTTAGCATAAAATCCTTTGAATTCTTGATGAGCGCGCTTTACCAAGTCCTCATCGCTAACGCCCCAAATGCCATGAAAGGCAGGGTTGATAAATTTGCTCTCATCAATAATATCGTCAAAACCATTGCCGTAATACCATGATGCCATATTATCAAAGCGTTTTTCCCCACCATAAATAAAAACGCTATGATAGCCATAGGGCTTGAGAAGTTGCGCTACGGTAAAAAAACCCTGTTGTGCTTTATTGCGCTTTAAGACGCCTTTTCCTGGCACGGGAAGAAAGCCCGCGCTAAGTCCTGCCAAGCCGCGAATACTGCGTGTGCCATTGGAGTACAATTGATTAAACCATAGCCCCTGTTGAGAGAGTTTATCAAGATTAGGTGTAATGCCACGTTGATCACCTAAAGCGCCAACAAATTGTGCGCCAAGGCTCTCTTGTATAAAGATCACTAAATTTTTCGGTTTATCACGCTTGAATGCGCTTTTCACAATGCGGGCAAAGGGTGTTTTACAGCGTTTAGGATCAATATCTAGGCGTTTTCCCATGCGTTGATAGGCTTCTTCTATGGGCATTTTGCCATAGCGCTTCATATCAAAACTACTGGTTTTTTGTGAATAATAAGCGTAACCAATGGCGTAGAGTGAGTTTTTAGTAATCTCATTGACAAGATGACTATTGGTATAGGTGGCATCAGAAATATTGGCAGGGCGATGTTGAAAGGAAGAGCGCACACCCATAAATAATAAAATAAAAATGGGTAAAAATAGCAAAGCGCGCTTTGTAGTTGAAATATCATAGACTTCAATAAAAAAGTGTTTGGATTTGCGCCAAAACCAGAAAGCAAAAGTGATCAACATGATACTACTAATGAATATTTCCAGTTTATAACTTGCCCAGATATTGCCTAATATTTCTTTAGGATATTCTAGATAATTGATAAATAGTGCATTGGGGCGTACATCAAACTCTGCAAAAAAGGGAAAAGTGGCATTTTCAATATAAATGACGAGTAGGAAAATAAACAATAAGTAGATGCGTAGCGCGATATTTCCAAATGACTTTAATGCCGAAGGAAGTAATAGCAAAAGCATGGCAGGAATGAGCAAGAATAACGATGCCACCATAGTATCCATACGCAATCCGTAGAGAAAACTCCACCCGTATTCGGTATTACTGTGGGTAATACGCTGAAAGTAGGATAGAAATAAGCCCAATCTTCCAAGGAAAAAAAGTGTAACCAAGCCCAAATAGATAATGAAAAGTTTCTTTAATGGGATCCATAAGGAAGGCGTATGTTTTTGTAGTGGCATATTTGATCTGCTTAGCTGATGATAATGGTGGGGATTATATGTGATAATTATTTGGAAGAAAACATTATGAAAAAGGTCGTGAATTATGTCTGAGCAAGAGATTAAACCCGTTATTGAGTGTTTTGGAACAGTTGATAAAAAAAATAAAGAGAGCTGCAATCACTGTAGTAATAGTGAAATGTGCGAAACTTTTAAACCTAAGTTAACGCAATTAATTGCAGATGCGCGGGAAGGAGGAAAGCAGGATTATATTAATAAAAAAGATGCAGAAACAGCATTGGCGAAAAGCAAATATATTATTTATGGATTTATTGTGGGAGTGTTATTGTTTTTGTTTTGGGTGCTTTCTCAGGAGGCTTAAGAAAATATTAATTGAGATGAAAGCGTTATATTGTTGGCAATGTTCGATCATTCAATTTCCCATAACTGCACAGTCATCCCCGAGGTCTTTTTATTTGGGATGACGAGTAACTGTCAACTACCGATGAAGGATGCCAGCAGATAAATGAAAAGCGATTTTGATTTTCAGTGATGCTGAAAAAAGTCTGCTAAGATAGAAGAAATACAATAACGGAGGATGCAATGTCTGTTGTTCCAACTACTTTAGAAAAATCACCTTATCGTCATCACTTTACGATAAAGGAATATTACCAGCTAGCGGAAAGTGGCATTTTTAATGATAAGAGCCGTGTGGAATTAATAAAAGGAGAGATTATTGATATGTCGCCAATAGGGACGCATCACTCAGGTTGGACAATGCATTTATTGAACCGCATTTTTTTACAGCTAATGCCGCACGAGGTCTATGTGGATATGCAAAATCCAATCCGTTTGCAAGACGATACAGAACCTGAGCCAGATTTAACTGTCTTGGCACCACGAGAATTACCCTATTTTGATGCGCACCCGACGGCTAAAGATGTTTTATTGCTAATTGAAGTTGCTGATAGTTCGTTAGAATATGACCGTGATACTAAAATACCAATCTATGCCGAAAATGGTATTCCTGAATGCTGGTTGTTTGATGTGAAAAAGAATGAGCTAACTATTTATCGTCAACCAAGTAGCAAGGGGTATCGCGAGATCTACCGTCCTCGATTAGATGAAAGTATTACCTTATCAGCAATGCCTGATATTTCAATTGATTTAAAAACATTGTTTCAGCATTGAATTGTAAGTACTAGCAGCTCTTCAAATCACCCACAAAAAAGCCCCGTCTAAAAAGACAGGGCTTTTTTATTGCTAACTCAATATTAAACCAAGTCAGCAATGAGTGAACTTAAGAAGTAGCTTACTTATGTACGCCTAGCTTCTCTCTCCATCCTGGGTAAAGTGCGTCTGCATCACCTGGGAATGACTCGAATGCACGAGCAAATTCTTTGTGATCTTTAGCAAACTCAACAGGGTCAGCACCTTCTAAGTAACACAGGTAAGATTGCTTCAATGATTTAGCACCATCAGCTGGGCTGTCGATGTGACCGTATGAACCACCACCAGATGTGTTGATTACGTTACCGTGACCTAGGTTCTCGAAGAATCCAGGTAGACGTAGTGCGTTCATTCCACCAGAGATGATTGGAGTAGTTGGCTTCATTCCTAACCATTCTTGGTGATAAACAGGGCCTTGACACTCATCACGCTCGATCATGTAAGCCATTACTTTATCTTCGTTACCGCCTTCCATCTTACCGAAGCCCATTGTACCTACATGGATACCTGATGCGCCCATTAGACGAGATAGCTTAGATAAAACGTAAGATGTGTAACCACGAACCGATGAAGGTGAAGTGATCGCACCGTGACCCGCACGATGATAATGCAAGTACTGTGATGGGTACTGACGACGTGCAGTTGTCACCATTCCAGGTCCACCCACGTAGCCGTCAACTAGGAAAGCAACGCGAGGTGCATTCTCTCCGAAAGTTTCTAGAACGTAGTCAGCACGAGCACACATTTCGTAGTGATCGTCAGCGGTGATGTTAGCAGAGAATAATTTAGCTTCGCCTGTCTCGTCCTGTGCGCGGTTCATTGCGTCATTAACAAGAGGAAGAACCTTCTTCATAGGACAGAAAACTTGGTTTCCTTGTGGCTCATCATTCTTGATGAAATCACCACCAAGCCAGAACTGGTATGCAGCTTCAGCAAACGGCTCAGGACGTAGACCAAGCTTAGGCTTGATAATAGTACCAGCGATGTAACCACCTGCATTGTAATCACGACCTAATAATGACCATAGCTCATTGATAGAAACAGAAGGACCATCAAATAGCTTAAGCATGGCAGGCGGTACATAGAAGTCAAACATCTGTGCACACTGTACATCACCCATGCCTTGGTTATTACCAATCGCAAGCGTAAGGAAAGAAACGATCATCGTACGACCGTCTGTTACATTACGGTCAAATAAATCGTTAGGATAGGCAATCTTCATGATGCCTTTTGCTTCGTCAATTTCATATACTAAAGCGTCAAGGCCTTTAGTGAAATCGTCGGTAGTAGATACTTCTACGTTTGTACCTGTCGAAGACTCTGCTGCAAAGTGTGCCGCAGTCTCTAAATAACCGCCAAATCCTGGCATGGGTACCATTGTGTAAGCAACAAGCATGTGCTTTCCACCAGCATGTAAATCTTCTTCGTTTAGACTTAAATCTGCATAACGTCCTGACTGATCCATTTTATATATCCTATTTAGATTAAAAATTTGGTTGAAAATTATCTTTTTTCAGTATATTAATTGTGCAATAAATGCACTATTAAAGTTGCGCATTATACATTTAAGAGGTATAAGCACAAGTTATTTATAATTGTTTATTCACAACAATTACTTATATACTGTGTTGTTATGACAACATCAATAAAACAATTTCTTATCTTTGATGCAGTAGTGCAAACTAAAAGTTTCACCCGTGCTGGAAAGAGGATGAGTATGACGCAACCCGCAGTGACACAACAGATAAAGCAGTTAGATAAGCTCGCGCCTAGTCCTTTATTTGAACGCAAAGGAAGGGAATATTTGCTGACAGATGTTGGTAATACGTTTTATCACCATGTGCAAAAAATACTTCTGCATTACAATAACCTGACAGTCTGTATGGATGAAATGGGCGCAGTTCATCGAGGTAATATTATTATTTCTGCGGCAACCACGGCCAATCATTTTATGGCGCATATGTTGGCCGATTTTTTGCGTAATAATGATGATATAAAATTTGCTTTAGATATTACCAATCGAGCCTCCCTCGTACAGCAGTTGCAGGATTATGCGCCTGATTTTGTGGTCATGGGAGAACCTCCTGAAAAGCTTAACCTATCTTCAGAAGTGATTATGGAAAACCCGTTGGTGTTAATAGCCAATCCTGATCATCCCATCGTGAAACAAAAAAATATTGGCTTAAAAGACCTTATTGGTGAAGTGTTTGTTGTACGTGAAAAAGGTTCGGGAACACGAGCCGCGATTGAACGACATTTTGAACAGCATGGGTGCCAGTTTAAGGGAACCTATGAAATGGGCAGCAATGAGGCGATTAAAAATTCTGTTGTTGCTGGGCTAGGTTTGGGTATTGTGTCATTGCATACCATAAAGCTAGAGTTAGAAACTAACCAACTGCTTATTTTAGAGGTAGCAACATTGCCCATTTTACGCCATTGGCATATTGTTAGCAGTAAAGGTAAAAGAATATCACCTGCTGCTAAAGCCTTTCGTGAACATATTTTAGAGCAAGCTCCCGTGTATACTGATGCTTATAAGCAATACATTACCCCTTAATGACTAATGCGAATATAGGCAGACTCCCTTATCATTCACCCACTTTTATAATTTAACCCTATTGAGAAATAAACCATGTCTGATGTAGATATTGAACAATACAGAATTAATGATGAACCTTTTTATCATGTCCAAGAAGATGAGATCAATGAATACGAAGCCGCCTATGCTGCACGCTTGCCTGTTATGGTTAAAGGACCAACAGGCTGTGGTAAGTCTCGTTTTATTGAGCATATGGCGTGGAAACTAGATAGACCACTGATCACGGTTGCTTGTAATGAAGATATGACAGCCTCTGATTTAGTCGGTCGTTACTTATTGGATGCAAATGGTACGCGTTGGGTCGATGGTCCACTCACCGTTGCCGCCCGTATTGGCGCTATTTGTTATCTGGATGAAATTGTTGAAGCACGCCAAGATACAACCGTTGTGATTCACCCGCTAACGGATCACCGTCGTGAATTACCGCTGGATAAAAAAGGCGAGACATTGAAAGCCCATGAAGATTTTCAGTTGGTTATTTCTTATAACCCAGGCTATCAAAGTCTAATGAAAGAACTGAAGCAATCCACTAAGCAACGTTTTGTCGCGATGGACTTTGACTATGCGCCAACTAAAGTTGAAGAAGGCATTGTAGAAAAAGAAGCGAATATTGATGCAGATACGGCGAAAAAATTAGTGCAAATTGGCAAAGTTGCTAGAAATCTAAAAGGACATGGTTTGGATGAAGGTATCTCTACCCGTCTATTGGTTTATGCAGCAAACTTAATCAATAAAGACATTGCGCCAAGGAGTGCTTGCCGCATGGCGCTGGTTCGCCCGATTACAGATGATGCCGATATTCGTCAGACTTTAGAGCATGCGATTGATACAATTTTTGTTTGATTAGGGTACATAGGAACATCACCCTAATGATGCTCCTATTATCCTTATGTAGCCCGTATGAAGCGTTGCGGCATACGGGAGATCGAAGCCACGCACGACCCCGTAATTACGTAAACATCATACAGGCTATAATCATCTGCTATGCCATGCGAGAAATATCAACATGACGACCACAAAAGAACTCCCAGACGAACTCATCACGCTACGCGCTCAATTAAAGTGCAGTTTTGAGCAAATTGATGATGTGTTTGAAGACTGCATCCGTGATGCGCAACGTCGCCTCAGCGAGCAAGGTGTAAAAGACTATTTAAGCGGTGCATCCCTGATCTGTATGATTGGACGGGGTGTAGAGCCTGTTTTGCAATTTCTAGAGGTTATTCCTGAAATGGCAGATCGCCTCGGTGAAGAGGTGATTACCTTGATCTCACAAGGAGTGTGGGAAGTTTCTCGTACTCCAAACGGTGTTTCTATTCCGCCGTTTATGGCAACACTTGGTGAAGCCTCTCGACGCTTGGGGAGTTTGGAATTAATCAAACGCTATCTTGATTTGCTGTTTGATATGATGGAGCGCACCACAGGCTCTATTCACGGACATCACACCACTCTGCCGAGCCCAGGATTACCGCATTTATTACAGCAAATGCCGTACCTTCTCAATCAGATATCCATTGAAGGCTTGGAGAATTGGATTAATTACGGTATTCATAATTATAACGATCACCCCCAGCGTCAGATTGACTACTTTACGTTAGAATCAGCGGATAGCCGCGCGATGTTACAGCGTGAGCGTCATGGCACATTATTTGCCGATAATGAACGTAATCTGAATTTATATCTACAAGCGCTCTGGCAGGATAAGGAATATTTAGCGCCTTATTCGACTGCAAAAGACGAAAATCGTCGTCAGCAACCTTATTATGACAAGGTTGGAATTCGTATCCCAGATGTGTTTGATGATAGTGAAAATGGCATTAAAGGCATTGATCGTTACCGCGCTATGTTAGCGCATATGGCGGCACATCGTCGCTGGTCGAAGAAAATGGTAGCGGATAATTACAGCCCGTTTCAGCGCATTGCAATTGAATGCCTAGAAGATGCACGGGTGGAATATCTGGCAACCTTAGAATACCCAGGATTGCAGTCATTGTGGTTAGCGTTGCATCCTGTTCCTGATGAAGAGGAATGTGCGGGAACGGGAGATTCTTGTATTCGTCATCGTCTTGCTATGTTCTCCTATGCCATTAAAAATCCAGATCACGGTTACCAAAATGAAGATCTATTGGAATTTGTGCAGCGTTTCCATGACTTAATGTTAACAGGTGAATCGTCTACGCCAGAAGTAGCTAAAATTGCAGTTTCTTATATCGCGCGGACCCGTCGACAAGAAGATCAAGCGGCGACAATCTATTTTGATAATACCGAGATCGAATACCGTGACGATAATCGTCATCTCTGGGTCTTTATTGAAGAAGGCGATGAAGAAGAGCAGTTTGAAGTGCCCGAAGATAAAGAATTTGAAGAAATAGATAGCCTACCGCCACGCCATTACCCTGAATGGGACTATAATACCAAGACCTATCGTCCTGATTGGGTGAGCTTGTACGAAGGTTTGCATCCAGCAGGCAATGCCAATGAAATAGATGCGATATTATCCAAGCATAATGCATTGTCGAAGCGTTTAATGCAGGTGTTGGATTTATTAAAACCGCAAAACTACGTGCGTGTGCGCTATCAGGAGGAGGGCAGTGAACTAGACCTCGATGTTGCTATTCGCTCCTTGATTGACTTTAAAAGCGGCGCCACACCTGACCCGCGCATTAATATGAGTCACAAACACGATAGTCGTGATATAGCCGTGACGTTATTAATTGACCTCTCTGCCTCAGTCAATGAGGTTCCTGATGGTTGTAATCAAAGTATTTTAGAAATAAGCCGTGAAGCGGTTTCATTATTAGCATGGGCAATTGATCGACTCGGTGATCCACTTTCCATTGCAGGCTTCTTCTCCAATACCCGCCATGATGTGCGTTATCTGCATTTAAAAGGTTTTAGTGAGCGTTGGAATGATGACGTAAAAGCACGATTAGCAAAAATGGAAGCAGGCTTCTCAACCCGTATGGGCGGAGCCATTCGTCATGCAGGGCATTTTTTAAGTAATCAAAAAGCAGACAAAAAGTTATTGTTAATATTGACTGATGGTGAGCCTGCGGATATAGATGTTAATGATGAAAAGCTACTGATAAAAGATGCTTATAAAGCGGTATCTGAACTGGATCAAAAAGGTATCTACACCCACTGCATCAGCCTTGACCCTAAAGCAGATGAGTATGTCAGTGATATATTTGGTAATAATTACACCGTTATTGATAATATAGAACGCCTACCAGAACGCTTGCCGCAGTTATTTTTATCATTGACTAAGTAATATAGCGTAAAACAGATAGCCTGTGTTGAGGTGCGAAACACAGGCTATACATGATAATCCCCCATGTTTCGTGCCGCAACAAAAACGACCTTATACCCCTATCTACTTATGAAAAACACTGTAATAGTCCAGGTTAACTTCTCTTTTAAAGGAGAAAATTTCACTCCCTTCATCACGGTTGAACTTGATGATTTCGTTAAACATAACGGCAACCTTTCTAGCCTTTATTCTAAAATCGCACAGAAAAATAAGATTGATACCTATTCTTATGCGTATGAGATGATGGAAGCTTCTGAGCTAACGTTTCATAGTGCAGAGGGAAATGTTGTTGAATTTATTGTTGATGGAAAATGTGATCTAGAAGCCTATGGAGAGTATCTAACGCAAAGTAATATGCTGATTGAGCTAGAGAAAATAGCCAGTGAGGTATTAGGCATTGCTGATTTCATAGCAAAAGAGAATGACAATATTAAAGACGCATTAAGCAGGGCTTATCGTGCAGGTCAAAATAGCACCTCGTAAATTATCCTGCTTTAGCATAATATTCTATTATGACATTTCACTTTGATACGGTGCCTGTTGCTGATTTAAGGTTTTCTCTCCCAAAAATCTTTAGGTAAAAAGAAATATCGAGCAACTTCTTTACCTGCATCTATTTCAGCCATGCAACGTGAATACTTTATCTTTGAAGGTGCTAATTGTAGTTCCCCGTGGTGTTGACTAATCTCAGATAACCATTGCTGTTTATTCAAAGCAAGAAAGTGTTTTTGATCTGTTTTATCATCAGCTATTAACCATGCTCCTTGCAGGCAATCATCAGCAAAAAAGGCTTGAGTTTGTTGTTGCTGATGGGGGTAAAACATTCGTCCTTTAAACAAACACCATGATTCATCGACAGGGTAGGGTATTAATTCTGGGTATTTCTTCGCAAGCTGTGTTTGATGACTTGCCAGTCGATCAAATTTTATATCCAAACGATCTTGTAAGTTTGTGCCATACCAATGGTGCATTTGAGATAAATCATCAGTGCCTAAATAAAATTTAACCGACACCTCTAAATGGATGATTTTATCAGTAGCTAGTTCTCGAATAAAAAAATCTGCCTCACCTAAAGTTTGTGTCTTGCCCTGCAACACCACATTGCTATCTAATAACTCAAAATTAGGGCTAATCTCTAGCCAAAATCGAATAAAACATTCAAAACGTTTACCAATGACATAAGGTTTGATCTCAGATAATGCATTGAGTAATGGCTCAGGGTGTTGGTCTAATTGCAATAAAGCATTAAAGCAGGCGTGATACTCTGCGTCACAATCCGCTTTATTAAGCCAATATGAGCCATTAATACTACCAGATATAATGGGCGGGCTTTGGATAACCCAAGCTAGGTCTTGTATGCAACGGTGTTTGAAACTCATGGTGTAGTTTTTTTTGAATTGTCGATCATTTTGCTAGATTATCATAATATAACCATATAACCTGCGTTGAATATGCGAAACGCGGGAGTAGTGAACAAAATGATAAAGTAGCATTGCGATGTGGAAAGTGTCCATATTGTTCGATAATTATTTCGAGTAACCCTCAATATCCCTTAGTATTCTTCTCCACCCAGCGCTCGTTGCCATCTATTAATACCTCCTTCTTCCAAAAAGGCACTTTGCTTTTTAACTCCTCCATTAGAAATCGACTGGCTTCAAAAGCATCTTTTCGATGTTCTGACCATACAGCAACTAACACAATCGGATCAGTAGGATAAATATGCCCCACGCGATGAATAATCAGAGTGTTTAGCAAAGCCCATGTTTCATCTGCTTTATCCGCTAATAGATGCAATTCTTTTTCTGTCATGAGCGGATAGTGTTCTAGAAACATGCTAGCGACATCATCGCCTTCATTAAAATCACGCATCGTACCTATAAACGTCGCAGTTGCACCATAGTTACTCTTGCCTTGCATTGTTTGCTGCTCATAATCGGCAAGTAATGACCAAGGTTTAAAAGGGTTTTGTTGTATTAGAATCTTACGCATAGTTTTTCCTTGGTAAATAAAAAGGTTCTTAGTTTAGGCTTGTACCTGAAGTTTCCTAGAAATTATCATCCCAGATACTGAAATCATCATAAAAAATGTCTTGCAAGTTATGCGCCCAAAAACGCTTTAAAATCCACAGGCTCTTCCTTATCAAGGATTTCAAACAGCTTTGCAGGATAAAGAAAAGGCCTACCATTATCATTAGTTCCTTTAGCTAATGTTGCATGACGTTCTTCAGTTGCATGCATACCGTACACTCCCATAAAAATACCGATCATGATAGAACATCAGCTAAATTTAAAAAAACAACTATCCTTTTGGTATTAGTCATTTGACACGATATATAGCTTTCTCTCAATTGTTCGTTATCTAAATAACAGGTTGTTCATCGCTTTATAATTTAAATAAATTCTTTATGGCATTCTTTTAACAATAAGTGATGGAATACCCCCTATTTTCATCTTAAAAATATAAAACTGGAGTACGCATGTTTTTAATTCGTATCATTATTATTACGCTATCTTTTTTTATATTGACTCAATACGTTAAGGCAAACGAGATTTTCACCTACTTTAATACGATTGCAGATAAAGCGGCTAAAAAAAATAATCATAAAAAAGCAATTAAGTACTACCATACATCTTATCGCTATTCGCAACAAAAAAAGGAAAAAGAAAGAGCATTAGAGAAATTAGTGATCTCTTATCAACAAAATAAAAATACTCGCTCAGCAAATAATGCCTTAAAACTTTTATTGGATATTTCACCAAAAAATAGTTGGGCATTGAAACAAAAAAATGCTGCTATCACAAAAAAAAGTAACGTAAAATTTGATCCGTACTATGCTAATGCTTCTCTTAGTCATCGAAAGAAGATACAGGAAAGTTTAATCTGGGTATCTGATTATAATGGACTGATTGATGGTCAGTTTGGAAAAAGAACATCTCGATCTATCAAAAAATGGCAATTAGAAAATTTTTTTAATGTTGATGGAATTCTCACGAAAACCCAAAAGAAGAAATTACTATCTCAAGCGAATTCAATAAAAAAGAAACTAAAATGGAAAAAATATACGTCTTTAAATAACTTTTACACAATATATTATCCCAATATTTTTCAAATTAAAAAAACACGCAATCATTCCAATGGTTCTGACCTAACAAGTAAAAAGAATCGATATTCATTAGAAGTCATGGTATTTAACAAAAAAGAAGCATTTGAGGATACTTACAAACAACTAAAAAATATCACAGAAAAAAGTGGCTGGAAGAAAGTCTATAACATACAAAAAAAGAACTGGTTTGTGATTGCAGGAACACTTAGTGATGGTGGATTAGCCTATACAAAATTTGTAAAGAAAGGTGAAATAACGATAGGCTATGTGTTTGTCATTTATTTACAAAAAGGAGATTCCTATGAAGCATTGTCACGCGCTATTATTGTTGCTACTGCTAATTCATTTAAGATAGATTGGCGTTATGCAACGCCTTATCTTAGATCCCTTCAGTCAAAAACTAGAAAAAAGAAAAAGAAGCAGAGTAAAAACCAAGTGCCTGAGAAATTATATAAACGACTACCTGCGCCAAAAATTGGTCATACAAGTAAAGGGGCTTTATCCGCAGAAAAGGTTTTTTCTAAAGTAAACACTTCAGTATGGGTGCTAATCTCCAAAAACACTCAGGGGTCAGCAGTTGCTATTCATAAAAATTATCTACTCACTAATTGCCATGTTTTAAATGGAGGTAAATATACAATTACTAACACTAATATTAGTGCTAACGCTTTAAATGTTCATTTATATGCTGCCAATAAAGCATTAGACCGATGTGTTTTATACAGTAAAAAGGATCTTCCAAGCTATGTTAGTATTCGACCTTATTTAGATTTAACTATTGGTGAAAAGGTATTTTCGATAGGGACACCTCAAGGGTTAAGTTTAACCATTGCTGAGGGGTTGCTTTCTGCTAAACGTATAGATAAGAATATACGTTATTTACAAACTTCAGCCCCAATTTCTCAAGGCTCATCTGGCGGTGGTCTCTTTGATTCTTATGGTAATTTACTAGGCATAACCACTATGATGGTTGCCTCTGGACAAAATCTCAATTTTGCCATACCAGCCGATGATTATTGGAATAACCAGTAAGGAAGCTTATCTCAAGAGGCGCATAGGGTTTACGCGGTTTACGCAAGTTGTAGTCTGTGTTGAGGTATGAAACACGGGCTTGGCATCACATCTAACGCTCCTGTGCGCCCTTAGCAAAAAATATACGATTAAAACTTTCGATAAAAAATTACAGAAATGCTTGAAATATTAGTTTTGCAGTCTATATTTTACTCATGTTAGCGTTAAGTTATTAGTTACAAACTCTATTTAATGGTTTTAGCCCAAGCCTTAAACGCCAAATTTGATAACGCCCAATAAAAAAGGCTGCAAAAAGCAGCCTTTAATTTAGAACGT
>JAGLBQ010000129.1 GCA_023146675.1 Cocleimonas sp.
TTAAAGGCGTCAAGCACTGGTTTTCTACCACGGGCAACATAAAACTTCATATCAGCCGCCACTAATCGGTCTACGATTCTAGACAGTGTTTCTTCACCTGTCGCATCAATTTGATCGACTGATTCCAAGTCTAGAATAATGACTTTGGTGTCAGGTTTGGCAGCAATGCTATTGAGCATTTTACCTTCTAGATAACCAGAGTTGGCAAAATAAAGATCCCCATCAAAACGGTAAATAGATAAATTATCACTCGTTTTTAAGTTGTATAACTCGGCATTTCTTAAGGTGCCATCGTCATGACGTGCAACTTCAACAAATTTCGGTGACATTGTACGGTAGAGGAAGAGACCAAGTGATAATAAAACACCTGCCATAATGCCCATTTCTAAATGTGGCGCAAAGAATATCGTGACAACAAAGACAACAACCGCAACGATGCCATCATGACGTTCTACTTTCCAAGCGTGTTTGATGGGTTCAAATTTAACGAGGTTAACCACTGCCATCACGATAACAGCCGCAAGTGTTGCTTGTGGTAGGTGATACAACAAAGGGGTTAAGAATAACAGGGTAATGGCAACCAGTAAGCCTGTGACAATGGAGGAGTATCCTGTTCTACCGCCTGAGGCAAAGTTTACTGCGGAGCGTGAGAATGAACCAGAAATAGGATAACCACCAAAGGCACCTGATGATAAGTTTGCAAGTCCTTGACCAACTAACTCTTGATTAGCAGATAAGCGCTGTTTAGTCTCAGCGGCAATTGCTTTTGCAACAGAGATTGCTTCAACAAAACCAAGTAATGCGATAATAACCGCAGCAACGGCTAAATCTTTAAAATGAATAAAATCGATAGTTGGAACCGCGAAACTTGGTAAGCCTTCTGGGATAGCGCCAACAACAGAACCGCCCATGCCTTCAAAATTTAAACCCCATGAAAGTAGGGTGGTGATAACAACTGCAATAAGAACATTGGGCAATTTTGGATTGAGCTTCTTAATGAAAATTAATAAGAAAAGAGCAAACGCTGCCATAATCAAGGTGGTCAGATGTGTTTCTCCCAGAGAGGTAATCAGATTCCACATGGTTTCATAATGGTGATCTCCTTTTTCAGTCGGAATCCCAAATAATTTACTCACCTGCGAACTGGCGATAATAATGGCAGCTGCATTCGTAAACCCAACCACAACAGGATGGGAAAGGAAGTCAACCAGAACACCTAAGCGCAATAAACCGAGCGATAATTGGAATATCCCTACCATTAAGGCAAGCATTCCCGCGTAGGCGACAAAGGTTGCCGTATCGGTTATTCCCAGTGAGCCTAGTGTCGAGGCTGTCATTAAGGAGACAACGGCAACAGGACCTGTGGCTAACTGTCTTGAAGAACCAAATAGGGCGGCGATAATGGCAGGTAAAAAGGATGCATATAACCCCGCATAAGCAGGCAATCCAGCCAAATCTGCATATGCCATTGACTGCGGTATCAGCACCAGAGCTACGGTTAGACCCGCTATGACATCGGCTTTAATAAGTTCTGGGTTTTTAATGTCGCCGATCCATTCGGTATACGGCGTGAAGCGCTCTTTTAAATCAGAGACAAAGGAAGTTGAAGCTGTTCCCATGAGAGTATGTTACCTGTGGTTTCATGTTGCAAATAGGGAGGCTAAGATGAATTGTCAATATAGATTTTTAAGGTAAGGCGAGACAGGCAAAAATAATAATAAGTAATCCGCATTCTTTGGTTAAGCTTAGGAAATTAATTTCTTAAGCGTAGTCGAAGAATGCGATTATTTGTCTAAAGTTTTCATTGTCTCGCATTAAGATTGCTAATCTTTTTAAGCAATAAATCTATATTGGCGGAGTATTGAGACTCCCCGAAAAATGCGCGCGATTATAGGCGAAAATGCTTGTGTTTACATCTTTTTTATGAAGATAGATGATTAAATATAAATTAAAAGCCAGAATTTCATACAGATTTAAAATCAGTCCATATCAGTAAACTTGTTAAATATTATGCCTATTATGATAGAGGATAAGTGTAGTAATTTTGAATAATATTTAAAGGATGTCGCTGTGCCTTACAGTCATCGGAATCATAGCAAGCATTAGCACGGTGAGTTTTTAAAGCTCATCCAGTCCATCCTGAGCAATCTCACGCACATCTGCATTGGTATCATGCAAGCAGGCTTCAAGATAGGGGCGCACTGAAGGGTCTTTGCTTAGCCCTAAATAATGGCAAGCATCTATGCG
>JAGLBQ010000013.1 GCA_023146675.1 Cocleimonas sp.
GGCGTATAAACACCAACACGGTCAACCTGAAAGCTCATCCCCGTCGACATTGCCATGATTTTTTGTTTTTTGCGCAGTTGTCCTTGTTTAATCCGCACTAAAGACACCACACCTAAATAACTATCAAACCATGAGTCAATAATCAACGCTTTAAGCGGTGCTTCTGGATCACCTTTTGGTGGCGGGATACGCTCAACTAATTGCTCTAGCAGATCTTCAATCCCAATACCTGTTTTAGCACTGACATGAATCGCATCCGTTGCATCAATACCGATAACTTCTTCTATTTCTTCACTCACACGATCTACGTCAGCTGCGGGTAAATCAATTTTATTAAGAACAGGGACAACTTCTAAGTCAAGCTCCATCGCGGTATAGCAATTGGCAACGCTTTGCGCTTCTACTCCTTGTGATGCATCAACAACCAGCAAGGCCCCTTCGCAGGCAGAGAGTGAACGTGAAACTTCATAAGAAAAATCAACATGTCCTGGGGTATCAATAAAGTTGAGGTGATAAATTTCACCATCACGTGCTTTGTAATCTAACGAGACACTTTGCGCTTTAATGGTGATACCACGTTCGCGCTCAATATCCATTGAGTCAAGCACTTGCGATTCCATTTCTCGCTCACTCAAGCCGCCACAATATTGAATAAAGCGATCTGACAAGGTGGATTTTCCATGATCAATATGCGCTATAATAGAGAAATTTCGTATTTTTTGATTTGCTTCAGCCATTAATATTTATCACTTCATTTTCTGTAGAGTTTTTTTAAATTCTTCTGTATCAAAAAAATGATAAAAAATCACCTCGTCTTGATACAGTACAACAGGAACATCAACATTGTATTTTTGTACTAGTTCAGGATCATCATCAATATCAATTATTTCAATATTAAATTGAACTGATTGTTTTGCCTGTTCCTGATATAAAGAAGCCACCATTTGTTCACACAAATGGCAGCTTTCGCGATAATACACTATTAATTTGTTCTGATTTGACATTATCCGAATAATTACTCTTTTTTTGCTGTGGATTTCTCACTATGTTCGATCATAAAAGCGACAAATAACATGGTTCCATCACGTAACACCAGTGCTGCAACAGGTGTACCATTGGGAAACTTATTTACCATTGTTTGTAAATGTTTAATATTGGTGACAGGTTTATTATTAAACATTCGAATAATATCACCCACCTGCATACCCGCTTTTCGCGCAGCACCTGAACCAACGGAGGCAACTAACACACCTTCTGTAATTTGTAGTTCTTTACGATTACGCTTGGTTAGATTATCTAATTCCATTCCCAGAATAGTATCCGCACTTACCTTTCTTTTGGGCTTTTTCTTCTTTTTAGCCGTTGCTTCTGCGGGAAGCTCTCCTAATTGCAGTTTAACTATTTGAGTGCTTCCACCTCTGCGAATTTTTACCTCAATTTTCTTATCAATTGGTGTTCCACCAACCGCAATCGGCAAGTCAGAGGCTATATCCACTTTTTTATGATTAAACTCAAGAATAATATCGCCTTGCTTTAA
>JAGLBQ010000130.1 GCA_023146675.1 Cocleimonas sp.
GGGGATGATGGATTGTAGTAGCTCACTACTGGCAAAATCCTCCATGATAACGCCAATACCAATACGCGTGCTAAGTACAGTGCCATTGTCGCCCAATAGCTCCAATATAGTGTTGATGGCGCTGGGGTCTTGTATTATATAGTCGGTGACTTTGCTTGCTTGTCCATCGGATAATAAAAAATCAAAGTCGGCACTCAGGCTTTGTTTATCCTTCGCCCATTTAATATTTTGTTTTAGGGTTTCTAGTGTTTGCAATCCTTGCAGGTGTTGATTGCCTATTTTTATCCACGGTACTGAGCGTACGCTATATTTTTGTGCTGCCAATGGTTGCTGGTCAATATTAATAATGGTGAGTTGTGCTATCTCGCCAGATTTGACTAAATCACTTAAATGATTGAGTACACTAGGGCAGTGTGGGCAGCTTGAGCTAAGTATAAGTAAGGCATCTACAGTGGTATCAGGTTGTGTCATGGTTAGGGTAATTCTCAGGAAGTGTCATTTGAGCCGGTATTTTATCACGATCCCAATTTTTTATTGCCCAATTCCAAATGTCTTCAAGCGTGGAAAATTGATCAATGGAGGGTGCTTCTTGTCCAAGGAAGTTGAGTGTTCTTAAAATAGTTAGGCGTTTTTGCTGCGCATCAACCTCAGGGGAGTGATTTTGTTTGCTGAGTTTTTTTCCATCGGGTGTAATGGCGGTTGGAAAATGCAAATAGGAGGATTGCTGATAGCGTAGGCATTGCTGTAAATAAATCTGGCGTGGGGTATTGTCTAATAGATCAGAGCCACGCACTACGTCTGTCACGTTTTGATGTTCATCATCCACCACGACGGCTAGTTGATAGGAAAACATTTTATCACTGCGTTTAATAATAAAATCCCCCACCTCTGCTTCAATATCCTGACACAGTGCATCTTGTAGGTAATCATCAACATGAATAGAGGTGTTATTAGTGCGCAGTCGCATGGCAAATTGTGGTGCATCAGGATTGCTTATCTGCTCACGGCAAAAATTAGGGTAAATATAACCATAAGTTCCAGTAGGAACTTGTTTTTGTAAAAATTTACGTGTGCAGGTGCAGGGGTAGGATAGTTTGCCTAGAGAGTCAAGCGCATCTTGATAGGCTTCACTGCGTTGGCTTTGATATAAAATATCGTCATCCCATTGGTAACCATAGCTTTCAAGTGTGTTGATAATACTGTTAATACTGTTTTTTTTAATACGAAACTGATCAACATCTTCAATACGAAGTAGCCATTTTCCATTGGCTGATTTAGCACAAAGGTAGCTTGCGGTAGCAGCTATTAGTGATCCAAAATGAAGGGGTCCAGAGGGGGAGGGGGCAAAACGACCAATATAGTGCATATTTATGTTATTGCTTATTTTGGTTTAAAAAAGGTAGATGACGATGGTTTTTTAAGATGAGTGGATAAACTGCGTAAACATGTATAGGTAGGGTATTTTTTAATGTTGCAGAGGGTGTAAATTTCATTCTATGGTATTAATTTAAGTAGGGTAGGTCGTTATGTAAACGACACTACCCCTAGAAAAATCAATTAAGCAAGCTGACGCTCTTGAATTTCTTGCGTCGTCTTACAATCAATACAAAGTTCTGCCGTAGGGCGAACCTCAAGGCGTTGTAAGCCAATTTCTATGCCGCATGCATCACAGAAACCATAGTCATCCGCATCAACACGAGCGATTGTTTTGCTAATCTTTCTGATAAGCTTACGCTCTCTATCTCTAGTGCGAAGTTCTAAAGCAAATTCTTCTTCCTGTGTTGCTCTATCGGCAGGATCAGAGAAGTTTGATGCTTCTTCTTTCATGTGACCAACGGTACGATCAGCACCTTCTTGAAGCGTCTTTTTCCATGCTTCTAGAATGGAACGAAAATGAGCGAGTTGCTCATCTCCCATATATTCTTCACCTTCTTTTTCAATATATGGATCAATTCCGTCAACGGGTAATGCAGATTTACGATTAATTTTCGCAACAGTTGCAGTATTCATAAATTTATTCTCCCAATGGGGGTAGGGGCGGAAGAAAGGTGGTCTATCTTCTGCCCTTGAAAATAGCCCATTTTTGCAAGTATGGTTACTTGACAAAAACTGGCTTTGATTGTAGCTGTATTTTTATGCGTGTAAAGTATAAACATCATAAATTCAGCTTATTGGTTAATATATAATCTAAACTCACGTATTTTGCTTATTTATTATTCTTTTTCTTACGTCTCCTTGCATTTTGCTAATGATAATGATCAAAAAAACGACAATTGGTCAGTCCAACAATTAGGAAGCAAAAGTTAAGCTGAAAATAGTTACATTTCAATATGGCTTGCAATTACCTTTCTATTTTTGGACAGACCTAGAGTCGGGTTGACTGATTTCACCTCAATATGGAGGCGAAAAGTGATTTTAAAAGTTAAAGACTCAAAAATAATGCTTATAATTTAAAGTTTTTGGTATTGATACATCTATATGTGTTTTTTAACTGATATTAGTTTCATTAAGTTTCTTCTGGATTGCGTATAGCCTAGTATAAAATCCTCATAACTAAACAATTATTTTTTATTAGATAGTGTTAAGTAGAATTTATAGGGTGGCGGATTGTACAGAAAACAACCTTAAATGTCTATAATTTTTAGCCATATAGATACTTTTGGTAGGATAAGCTGACAAAAATCCATGATTAAGCGTAAAATCTAAGAATGCTAGTATAATTTTTTTATAACAATTATTAATAATTCGATTAGGATTAGTGGCTTATCGACTGCTTATCCATAAAAATAATAATGAAAAGGAGTCATCCACCATGATCAATCAAAGCAAACCTGTTGCTGAATTATCAACCGAAGAACTAGTAAAATGGCTAATTTTTGCCAATAATGCCTATCGAAAAGGCGATCCTATTATTGATGATGATACCTATGATCAAGTCTATTATGCGGAGTTAGTAAGGCGTGAACCTGAGCATCCCTTTCTTAATACTGTAGAGCCAGAAAGTGATCTAGGCACTGCTAAAATTCGTCATAAAACTCCCATGCTTTCGACTGATAAGGCGTATACCCAAGAGGAGATTATCACCTTTGTAGAGCGTATGGTGCGTCATGCTGATGCGGTTGATATTGATGCTAAGGATTTACGCTTTCGTATCACGCCAAAATTAGATGGGATGGCGGCACGCTATGAGGATAATATTTTAGCAACGCGTGGCAATGGTTTATTGGGTAATGATATTAGTCGTAATTTAGCGCGTGGTTTAGTTGCTGTTGACGGTAAAAATACGGGTAATGGTGAGATTGTTATCGAAGAGCGCTATTTTGCTGATAATTTAAGTGATCAATTCTCCCATCCACGTAATTTTGTGACAGGATTGATTGGTGCTGATACCTTGTCAGAACAGGCGAAAGAAGCACTGCAAGATGGTGTTATTCGCTTTGTACCCTATCAAACACTCAATGCTAAAGAATGCAACCATGAGCAACTATCAACTGAAATAGACGCGTTATGTGAACAAGTTGAGTTAGAATGTCCCTACCCTATTGATGGCAGTGTGATTGATTTGTTAAATCAAGCCGTATGTGAAGAGTTAGGTGCCACGAATCATCACCATAATTGGCAAATTGCCAAAAAAACCAAAGGTGAAACCGCCGTTACCACTGTTAACGATATAACATGGCAAACAGGACGGACAGGACGAATCACACCCGTTCTCAATGTTAAAACTATTAATCTCTCAGGTGCCGATATTTCTAATGTCACCGCACATAACGCAGGCAATGTTAAAAATTTAAATGTAGGGCAGGGCGCTGAGATCGAAATTGTGCGCAGTGGTGAGGTTATTCCTAAGTTATTAGCCGTAGTCAAGATGGGCAACGATGCCGTTATTCCTCAGAAATGCCCAGCTTGCAATGCAGAAGCAAAAATGGAACGTGATTTTTTAGTTTGCCAAGGTGATGAATGCGTTGCCCAAATTGAAGCACGCTTACAACACTTCTTCCGTGTCTTAGGGAATATTGATCTATTTGGGCCAAAAACAGTGGAAGTATTAGTTGCCAAACAAATGACACAATT
>JAGLBQ010000131.1 GCA_023146675.1 Cocleimonas sp.
CAACATGGTGATGAAGCAGGTGGATTAAGCGGTGAACCAGTACGTGATCTATCAACAGAAATTATTCGCCAATTTGCGCAGATATTAGGAGATGATATTCCTATTATTGGTGTTGGTGGTATTGCCTGTGGAGAAGATGCGGTTGATAAAATAAAAGCGGGAGCCAAATTGGTGCAGGTTTTTTCAGCTCTTATCTATCAAGGCCCTGTTTTAGTGACAGATTGTGTACAGGCTATAGAGAACTATCAGCATGAGTCCTGATCGTCCTTTAATTATGGGAATTTTAAATGTAACCCCTGATAGTTTTTCTGATGGTGGTGAGTTCAGCTCACCGAAGCTAGCATTGCAACATGCACTACAGATGATAGAGGAGGGTGCTTCTATTATTGATGTTGGTGGTGAATCTACGCGTCCTCGTGCGGACAGTGTAAGTGAGCAAGAGCAACTGAGTCGTGTTATTCCTGTTATTGAATTACTAAGAAAAAATATCCCCAAAATAATTCTAATCAGTATTGATACAACCAATGTGAGGGTTGCAAAAGCGGCACTGAAAGCAGGTGCTAATTGGATTAATGATGTTTCAGCCGCTGAAGATTCACCTACAATGTTAGCATTAGCAGCAGAGCTGCAATGCTCTATTGTGCTGATGCATCGTCAAGGAATATCTGCCACCATGCAAGATGAGCCGCAATATAATGATGTCTCTCAAGAGGTTGTTACTTACCTGAAACAACGTGCACAAGTGGCATTAGATTGGGGGGTTGGTGCAAGTAATATTATCCTAGATCCTGGTATTGGCTTTGGTAAAACTTTTGCTCATAATCTAAGCCTAATGGCTGATTTAAAATCACTGGTAGATTTGGGGTATAAGGTGTTATTAGGCACAAGCCGCAAGCGCTTTCTTAGTCAAATCTGCAAACATCCAAGCTCATCGAAGTTAGCCGCTGCTACCTGTGCAACGACAACCATTGGTGTATTGGCTGGTGTTAGTATTTTTAGAGTACATGATGTGTTAGAAAATCGTCAAGCAATGGATGTTACATGGGAGATAGCATCACAAAAAATGAAATAATATCGTAAAGGATAATACATTTTGTGTGTGCTTAGTTTTACCTCAATAGAAAGGTTTATTTATGTTTGCAAATCTTCAATATAAAGTTGATACAACTTAGGTTCCATAATTGTATTTACAGGCGAATCTATTTTCTGGGTATCTTTGCCAAAGATAGTGGCGGCTTGCATACTGGCGTTAGTAAGAAAGCGAGTCTCTATATCAAAATTAAACTGTTGAGGAAATTGGGCATTTGTACGTGCAAGATGAAATCCCCATGCGCCAAAGGAGGGAACATTGACGTGATAACTAAGCGTATCAGTAAACACCGCATTTAGTGTTGCCTCAATACTCCAGTAAGTCTTATGTGTGAAAAAAGGTGAGGAGCTTTGCGACACCAAATAACCATTAGGACTCATGCGTTTAATAATCATAGTATAAAACTCTTTTGAATAGAGTTTGTTAATGGCTTCATTATGTGGGTCAGGCATATCGATAATCACTCGATCATAAAGAATGCCGTGTTGATTTATAAAGGTGAAGGCATCTTGATTGAAAATATGCACTTTTTCATTATCTAAACTATGCTGATTAAGCTCGGCTAATTGGTAAAGATGCTTTCCCAAACGCGTCATTTCAGGATCAATATCAACCAGATCAATGCGCTTAACCTCCTTATGTTTTAACACTTCCCTAATAGCTAAACCATCACCACCGCCGAGTATTAGCACATTTTCTTTTTTGCCCTCAATAGCAAGCAGGGGATGCACTAGTGATTCGTGATAGCGATATTCATCGCGTGATGAAAATTGAATATGCCCATCGATATAAAGGCGTTGATCTGTGGTTGTTTCAGATTTTGTTACCACTATTTTTTGGTAGGCTGTTTGTTTTTGATAAATAACTTGATCAAAATACAAATGCTTTTCTGCATAACTGGTTAGCACGGTGCCATAAATAGTGAAACCAATCAGAAGCACTAAGATACTCAGGCTAATAATGGTGAGAAGCTTGACGCGTTTGAGGTAGTGACGGAAAAAATAAATATTGGTGAGGGCGGTAAGGATATTAATCAAACCAATCGCAAACGATGAGCGTACTAAGCCTAATTGTGGCAATAAAAATAAAGGAAAAGCAACAGAGCCAATTAATGCACCAAGATAATCCAGCGACATGACATTCGCAATTGAATCACGAGCGCTATGCTTTTGTGTTAAAACAGCGGTTAATATGGGAATCTCCATGCCAACGAGTGTACCAATCATTAAGATTAGGCTATACATAGTGACATCATAGAGCGCTCTTACCATAGGAAAGGCGATAAATAATAATAAGCTACAAATACCACCAATTAGTGAAATGGCAATTTCTACGCTGATAAAATTTTGTATATGATCATCACTGAGCAATTTGGATAAATAAGAACCCACGCCCATTGCAAACATAAAAAAGCCAATGGTGAGTGAGAATTGATAGACACTATTTCCAAGTAGATAGCTGGAAACGGTGCTAATAATCAGCTCATAGGCAATACCGCATAAGGCAACAATGAGAATGGAGATTAGCAAAATGCCTGTTTGCTTATTGGTGAGTTTGCTGTAGTTGGTTTTGATGAGAGGTTGCTCTTAAAATATTAAAACCACGGAACACACAAAATACAC
>JAGLBQ010000132.1 GCA_023146675.1 Cocleimonas sp.
GGCCATGTGTGAATACTAATATGGGACTCAGCGAGAACCGCAACCCCTGATACACCAGCATTTGGTGTAAAATGATGCAAATGGATATGAAGTAGGGTAGCACCTGCAATACCTGCAGCATCGCGTAAAGTTTGTTCTATAAAGGAGAGATTATCCAACTGCTGGCACTCCCATAGATCAATAATGAGATGTCTGCCCGCAAAGGTTTGACCATCTTGCACAATAAATAAATCATCGGTAGCCCGTTTATCATTGTCTATATAATGTTGCCAATTTTGCTGGGTCACGGTTTCTCTTTGAAGATTGAATTAGTAAGTCATAAGTATGGGAGTGGTGAGGTTGATTTTCAAATAAATAGGCTTAAAATAATAGAGATTATATTTTTATTTAATTGTTTCTATGAACAATACCTTCGTCAAAATGAAAATTTGCCTATTTTAGTGAATTTTTCTACTTGTAAGTAGTTGATTTTAATCGGTAAAAAGTGCTGTCTTGATCTTGAATTAAAATTGGTGAAGGGATTGATGAATAGTTGGGTTTATCTTACTTGTCTGGAAACTAACGTGCTCGCTCTTTGATGGGTCTTTTTTAGGATGGTTATCTTTTGATCCAAGTATTGTAGAATTTAATCCCAGTATTGTAGAATTTAAAAAGGCATCTTTAATATTTTTTTCATCCTCACCGGCTACCGCAGCACTTAAACCCGCCATTACGCCAGTAATAATATTATTCTTCAATTGCTGAGAAAGTGATTCGGGATCTATAGGACTAAAACCTGCATTATTAGCACCTGACATTATTCCCATTTTTAATGCTACTTCAGGATTATTGGTTTCTTTAAAGGCATACCATGATGCATAGGCAGCAGCGCCTTGAGGTCCGCCATAACCTGTCGCTGTGATTTTACCTAGCGTATTTAATAGCTCACTTTCTTGAACAGCCTTTGCAAGATTAGCATCGGTATCTTTAAGCAATCGAGTACTTAAATACCAGATTCCATCCACCCATTCTCCATTTCCTATCAGTGTTGCACTATGAGAGACGGATTTAGTCATGTCATTAACTTCGTGGTTTATAAAATTACTAATAGCAGATCCTGCATCATTGACTTCTTTTTCTGTGTTTGTATTTTTTAATACTTCATTCCATGTTTCAAAAATCGCTTCTTTGAGCTTCTCAGAATTTACGGTCGTACTGATCATTAACTCAGCCCATTTTTCACCAGCAACATGGGTAAGTAAGGTTAGTTTTTTATTCCATGACGTATCCATTATATTTTGTACATTGGTAATTTTTGTACTGGTTTCTTTATCCTCATCTGGGTAGACATTGATAGGGATAATGAATAAAAAAAGTAGGATGTGACGTTGTATTGATGACATACAGATAGGCAAAAAGGATTATTAAGGAATAAATAAAGTAATCCCACAAAGATAACAGAGCATGCAAGGAGCTTTTTTTAGCATGCTCTTCATCTTTGTGAGAGATCGAAAGATAGTTAATCTTATTTTTTATCGGGATCTGTCCAGTAAACGGGTTCTAAATAACCACGATCGTAGGACGATGCTTGTAACAGTTTTTTACCAACGCGTATATCAACCGCATGTTCACAGTGTCCATTGCTACATTCAAATGCGTTAAATACGCGTTGTGGCGCTCCTGGGATTTCATCCGCAGAAACAGCAACAAAAATATCATCAACATCAGGATCACCGCCATCCCAATCCAGATCATAAGCAGGTTTACCTGTTAATAGATTCATTGAATATAAGCGACCTTGGGTCGCAGGTGCAGTACAGAGATCTTCGACAGTGCTGGCACTCGCGGCATTTGCCTGTGGTACAAAAGTAGTAAATGAGACCACACCATCAACGGTAATGGCATCAGCCAACACTTTTTCGCCAAGGCTTGAAAAATCAAGATACCAGCCTCTTTTATCGGTTGCTAATAAGTTGGTCTCATCTAATGCACCATAGTTTAACGACTTCACACCCTCTTCATCAACGGATACAGTAACTTTTGCCATATCGCTACTATTGAGTTCAATGGTGCTAAAATCTGCACTCATACGTTTAAAAGTGGCTCTATCTAGCACAGTAAAGAAGTGGTCTGTTAGGTCTTTGCTCATTGGATGTGAGCGATAACCGCTACCAATACTGACAGCTAATACAGAACGTCCTCTATGTTTAAACATGGATACATCAGGTTCATTATAGAACTTTCTTGCATGGATGCCCGTGCCACCGAAGGAAGCTAGCTTAGTCAGTTTTGATTTATTATTGGCATCCGTTTCATTCAGCTCCTCATTGAGATCAAGTCGCCAGATATTGCCACCTGTATCAGCAAAGTACATGCGATCTATTGCGCCATTGCGATTAAGATCAAGAAGTCGCACACCACCTGGAATGCTATGTTCTAAGGCATCAGCACCATCAACCCCTGAGGATTTTAATGACCATAGGCGATTGCCATTTTCAGCATTAATAATAAAAATATCATTACCAATATTAGCGGGAACATTGGTGGTAATTTCATCTTCATTATCTTGATTATTATCATAACCACCTGTGACAATCATTACTTTGGTCACTTTTTTAATGGTTTTACTTGAATCGTCAGGATCAACTGCATCACGGCGAATACCTGCAAGATAAGGCTTTGACCATGTATAGCCTAGATTAGCGTAATTAGAATCTGTTGCGCCATCAATTTTCCATTTTACGCTGGGTTCATTAATATCAGTAATATCGAGCGCATAATAAGAACGACCACCTCGGCGCATACCAAAGTAGAGATACACTTTTTCTGAGCCATTTACTTCATTATTATGATCAAGATCATCGTGCCATAAGCTGAGTTGACCATCGATACCATAGCGATGACCGCCTGTATCATTATCCAAATATTGTGTTTCAATATTCTTAAATAATTCTTTAGGCATAAAGGCAAATTTTTCAGCGCCTGTCGTGGTATCAAAGACGTGTAAATAGCCCTCATTAGTTGCTACAAAGACGTATTGCTCTTTTCCTATGCCATCATTATCTCCTGTCGCATAGGTTAAAATAATAGGCATAGAATGTAGGACATCTCCCATATGTTTACGTGCTGTTGTCCCGTCTTCCTCATAACCCCTAATAAATTTAATAAGCTTTTTACGATAGTTTTCATCTTTGTCACTATCTATTGCTAAAACATCATTGGTAATAGGCTTGTCACTTTCCGCATTGACTTCTTTTATTTCATTTATTTCAGAAACTAAAGCGCAAGGGTAAGAAGCACATTGAATATTAGAATAAAGCGTGCGAGCAGCAGGGTTAAGTAGGTTAGCAACACCACCTTTTGTTACATAATAGCCATCAGGGTTATCATTATTACTAGTTGACCAGTAGTCGATAGCATCTTCTGTAAATGCGCCTAAATTATCGACTGCATCCATATTATTTTTACCTTGAATCTTACGCAACCCTCGACCTTGTGCATCCTCAGAACTAACCAACTTAAACTTTTTCAGATTGCCACTCCATTTCGGTGCAAGGCGTTTATCAAACACAGGAATAAAGATAAACTCATCATTTTCAGTGGTGTTTTTCATATTCACCGTATAGCCAGGTGAGGCATAGGCAGAAGTGGTTGCACCAACTAGACTTAGGATATTGCCAAAAGCGGTTGATAGATTTTCTTCATCATCGGCTTCAAAATAACCATC
>JAGLBQ010000133.1 GCA_023146675.1 Cocleimonas sp.
AGTGATATTGATCTCACTAATGCAGATGAATTAAATAACTTTGTGATGGCATACAGCTTTTTTGCAGGTATTTTTGAAGGTTGCTGGTTTTATAATGGCTTCACGCCCATATTTTCATTACAGCGACGCGGGCTAATGAAAGGAACCTCCGAACAATTGCAATATATAATGCGCGATGAAGTCATGCATGCATCCTTTGGTATTCGTGTGGTGAAGCAAATTATGCTTGAGAATGACGTGACTTTAGACCCTAGGGCTATTCGTGATATGTGGGATGAATCAGAAGCCGCAGAAATCAGCTATGCTCAATATATTCTGCGCAATCCTGTACTTGGTTATACCGCAGACGATCATACCGAGCAATTCCGCTTTATCGCTAATCGTCGTGCAAGACAGTTAGGCTTTGAAGAACCCTTTCCTGGTGCTCAAAACCGTACTCCTTGGCTGGATGAACAGGCAAATATGCGTAAAGAGAAGAACTTTTTTGAGACACGGGTAACGGAATATCAAACAGGCGGGGCTTTGAATTGGGATTAAGGATATGTCGAGAGGTTGACACATATACTAATGGTTATTTCTCTTTATGAAAATATCTAATCATGCAAATGAGCAATCAAAAAACTGGTGGGATAATAAAAAACTATCCGAAATGTCACGCGATGAATGGGAGAGTCTCTGTGATCACTGTGGAAAATGCTGCTTAATAAAACTAGAGGATGAGGACGATGGGCAAGTCTACTATACTGATGTGGTGTGCGACCTGTTTCAAAATGAAAACTGTCACTGTGGTGATTATTGGAATAGGGAAACATTAGTCCCAACGTGTATTCGTTTAACACAAGATAATCTGGATGATATTAACTGGATGCCTCCTAGTTGCGCCTATCGTAGTATTCACGATGAACAAGGATTACCCGACTGGCATCATCTTGTTAGTGGCGATAAAAACACCATTCATAGTGCAGGGCATTCTGTAAAAGATAGAACTATTTTTGAAAAAGAGATCGTCAATGAAGAAGAATTTGAAGAGCATGTTGTCGAATGGCCACTAATAGAAAAAAACGTAAAGCACAATCAAAAATAAAGCCTGAGTTAACTGAATTAAGGTTGGATAAATGGCTTTGGGCTGCACGACTATTTAAAACGCGCGCTATTGCGGTGGAGGCGATTAATGGCGGTAAAGTACATATCAATGAGATTCGTGTGAAGCCTTCTCGTCTGGTACATATTGGTGATCAATTAGATTTCACTCGCGGTGTAGATCGTTATCATTGCGTTATTGAGGGTTTAAATGATAAACGCCGCCCTGCTAAAGAAGCACAGTTACTCTACTCAGAATCTGCTGAGAGCATTCAAAAGCGCGAAGACCAGCAAGAAATACGTAAAATTCAAAATGCCAATGTTGTGCACCCTGACAAAAAGCCAAATAAAAAACAACGACGACGGATTATTCAATTTAAAGGGCGTTGATGTATGGAAGGCATTAATACTCTTCATCGTCAGTTAAAAGTAATCAGTGGGACACCTAGCCACTGCTACCAAATAGCAAAAAACGTTACCGAACATATTAATGCACTCTGGCTAAGCAATACTAATATCGAAGGACAAAAGACACTGGCAATAAGCAAAGCGGTAACTGTATTAGGGCGTGAATATCAAGCAGTGGTGTTTAATGCACATAATGCCCCCAATCAAAAAATTGCATTTGATGCGAATGCCTTTGGTGCGGTGACAGGGACGGTTATTGGCGGTGGTTATCTTATTTTATTAATCCCCCCTCCATCAGCGTGGGTGAGTAACAGTCGTTTTTTGCAGCGTTTTCTTTATTTATTACAGCAAACTTCTACCTCTTTTTATAAAAATGACGTAGCAAGCCCACTTCAACCTATTGCAAGCTCTCAATTAAATTACTCTCAAACATTGAGCAACGAGCAACAACGTGTTTTTGATGCGATGTTACGAGTGATGCAAGGGCATCGTCGTCGCCCTTTGGTGTTAACATCTGACCGCGGGCGGGGTAAATCAACGTTATTGGGAAAGTTGGCAGCGCATTTATTGCAGCAAAAATGCCAAAATATTATTGTAACTGCACCAAGCCGAAAAATAGCAGAGGCTGTATTCAATGCCGCCGCCTTTGCGCTTAAAGGTTTAACCCATTCAGCCAATTTACTGGCAGGTTTGCACTTTTTATCGCCTGATGAACTGCATCAACAAAAACCATGCGCTGATTTGGTGTTAATTGACGAAGCTGCCAGCAT
>JAGLBQ010000134.1 GCA_023146675.1 Cocleimonas sp.
ATAGATAAGAAACAAGTCATTCCTCATTGCTATATAGAGCGGATTAGTCAAGATGAGTTGGCGGAGAATGAGACCTTATTACGAGAAATATTTGGTCTCTTGCTGAGTGCGCACTATCAGACGAGACCTTCTGATTTAGTGCGTTTACTGGATGATAATAATTATCAAATTTTTACCATACATTATCACAGACATCTGGTGGCTACCGCTTTAATTGCACAAGAGGGTGGCTTTAGTGAAGCACTGGCTGAAGAAATATATAATGGTAATCGTCGCCCACAAGGTCATTTAATCCCGCAAGTATTAGCTACTCATGCAGGGATAAAAGAAGCACCTTGTTATTATGGTGATCGTATCATGCGCATTGCGGTTCATCCAGAGTTGCAAGGTCATGGTCTGGGTAGTCATTTATTGCATTTTCTTATCAACTACTCCAAACAGCAGAATAAAGCTGATTATATAGCCACAAGTTTTGGTGCAACGCCTGAGCTTATTGCATTTTGGCGTAATGCTAATTTTAAGAGTGTACAAATAGGTATGAAGCGGGATGCGAGTAGTGGTACGCATTCCATCATTATGTTGCATCCTTTTAGTCAATCTGCACAGCATTTATTGGTAAAATTGATTGATAATTTCAGTGTATCGTTTCCGTTATTATTAGCCGATCCTCTGCGTGATCTAGAAGCATCATTGGTTGCCGCTTTATGTGTGCAATTATTTCAAAAAAATAAACAAGCTAAGTTAACATTAAATGATACGGAACAGCATGCTTTGGTTGGTTTTGCATATCAACAACGTGGTTATGAGAGTAGTATTGCGGTCATTAATAAGGTAACGTTCTATGCCTTAGCGCAATGCGATCAGTCCATTCAATTATCCCCACAGGAATTACAAGTACTGATTTCCAAGGTATTACAAAAACAAAGTTGGCAATCATTAGTGCAATTGACCAATTTAAATGGAAAAAAACAAACCATTACGTTATTAAGACACGCTGTGAAAAAACTCTTTTCTCAGTATTTTAAGTACTAGCAATCAGGTAATAATTGTTTACTTTAAGTAAAGTGCATTTAATACTAAAAATATTATAATATTTCACACCTCATTTTATGAAAGACATTAGACTCTCCATGTTGAAAACAATTGCCCTTGTTCTGATCGGGTTAGCATTGTTTTTATTCTTTATATCCCTACTTGAACCTGTGTTTATTACAGAAGATAAGCCCGTAAAAGGCTATTGGATTTTTGTCATGGGTTGGATGGGCTTTGCTATTTTTCAATTTGCTTGGTATGCAAATCTATTATCGTTACTCGCTGTACTCTTAATGTTTACGCGCCCTCTGAGCGCATTTCTTTTGTCTTTATTTTCTTTGCTTTTAGCTTCCGAAAGTTTTTTATTTGATGAAATACCACTAGGGAGTGGTAAAGCAAGCATTGCAATTATTGGTAATGATATAGGTTTATATTTGTGGATAGGAGCGCATTGCGCGGTCTTATATGCAGCCGTCTTGATGCTGATTAGAAAGAAAATGATTGACCATGATTTAGCTACACAAAGATTCAAAAGAAAGCCACCCAAGCGAATTGAAATTAATTCTAAACCATAAAAATGCTCCTCTTACCTCTTA
>JAGLBQ010000135.1 GCA_023146675.1 Cocleimonas sp.
CGAAGTTCTAATGCAGAATTTTTATTTCAGATTGGATCAATTCATGAGGCGCATAGTCACTCTACGCAACGAATGAGAAGGGTAAAAAGGCAAGTTAGAGATCGGGAAGTTGTTTCGTACACGCTCCTTAGTAAGCCTAGGGGTCTTTAATATGTACAATGTGCAAGAAAAAATACAAACTAATTTAGGAAACTTCACAATGGAAGGACGTTGGTTTCGCTATAGTAGCTTTGTGCCGCGTCTTTATAATTGGTGTCAATCATTGGATTTTGAGGCGGGTAATATTATGCCTTCACGTGCTTTTTGTTCTGATGAAAGTCAAGGCTATCCTGTTATTTTAATGACCAAGCATTTTGCGGCTTTTCCATTCAATCATGGTCGAGTGGGCGGTATTATGGCGGTAGATCGTCATGGACCTCATGCGCATCACGGTAAGGATCTATTGATCGTTCACGCCAGTCATGTGGGGTATAACCCAGAAACTCAGCATTTTGGTACCTATCGACGTGGACAAACTGAGGATAGTAGCTGTTCCAGCAATTGCGGTAAGATTCACGGCACGTTAGATTGGTATTTAAAAGAGTATGAGTTTGCTAAAAATAATATTTTTATTGAGATGCACGCCCACCACTGTCGTTTAACCATCGATAATAAGTATCTTTCAAAGACTCATCCCAACAGCCTTGTTTTACTGCTGGATAAAATGCTAGAACAGCGTGCTAATGGTGAATTTACCCCTCTATCAAGCCAGAGTACTTCGCGTACTTTTCGTGCTAATAGTGAGTTTTATGAGTTAATGCACGAGCATTTTGGTAGTACAGAGGGAATTGTACCCATTGGTGAGGCGTTATTGGCTGAGTTTTTTGTTTTTCACTCCGACTTGGGGAAAGATAATGATGGTTCGCGTCAGCTAGAAGTAAATCTAATAGGTATCATGCCAAGCATTGTCACATCAGATGAACCATTATTGACCGCAGCACAAGCGAATACACAAGCCGAGTTTGATCGTGCACACCGCAGTATCTCACAAGAACCTGCTTATCAAGGGCGTAACCTGCTGTATATAACAGGGTTAAATATTGATATCTCACCAAAAAAAGGGCAGCTATTTCCATTGACTAAGTTTGTCCCGTGGGCTGCCTATGTGCAGCTTAAAACAGGTGAAAGCTATGTGGTGGAACAGGATGATTTGTTCGATTTACTAAATGAATTTTCTGAAGAGAATGAGCATCAGATTAGTATGGATGATGCGATACATTCCATGGAAGATGCAAAAGAGGTTGTATTGCATTTGCCTCAGTCTTAAACCAGCTGCTTTTGCAAACATTATCCTTTCAAAGAAAGCAGATTTTTTTTAGTGTGCCTTCTCTACCTTGCAAAATAACTAGTTTTTACCAAATGACTGTCATGTTATAAGCTGAAAATAGCGAAGTGTGACACTTTATATCCAAAAGTGTCATCTACTGACAGCATATAAAGTCTTTATTTATTTATTTTAAAATAAAATTTTATATGTTTATCAGTATATTATCTGTTTTTTAGAAAGGTTGGCATCAAGCTTGCTCTATAGTTATTACAAATAAACAACAATAAGGAATAACACTAACCAAATAAAAAATTACCAGCAAGCCCCTGAGATTAA
>JAGLBQ010000136.1 GCA_023146675.1 Cocleimonas sp.
ATTATTATTTCCAAACGGCATATTTGGCATTCCGCCCCAGCCTGAGTTTTGTTTCTGCTTTGGTTGCACTGCGAATAATAACTGCTGTCTTGCTTGTGGGGGTAAATCTCTAGCCTGCATAATCTGTTGCAAAATTTGCATGCGATTACCTTTGTAAGAGCGGCGCGTAGGCTTGCCATCCTGACCTGTAAAGCCAATCGAAGCATCATAAATATCCTTGCTTATTTTACGAATTGCTAAGCCATTGTAATTTGTATTTGGTGGTGCTTTTCCTGTCAGTCGCTGTTGAGATTGAGAGGGAAGAGAGGTAGGGTATTGTGCTTGTAATGTTGATCTGGCAGGCTTTTTCTTCTTTTGCGCACCCATGGTGACAGGGACGGTTAAAATTTGTCCTTGACGTAGAAGGGTAAACATTACTTTTTGACCTGGTTTGTCATTTCTAATAATTTTAATGAAATTTTCAGGTTTTCCAATCGCTTGTCCATTGTAGGTTAATAAAACATCATGTACTTTCATGCCATCATCAGCAGCAGGTGAATTATCCGCAAATCGTGTAACGATCAGACCTTGTTGCTGGCTAATATTGGCAGGTAAATGTGTCCTTATTGATAGGGGGATTTTGTCAAAACCAATACCAAGATAGCCTATTTTTGTTTCAGTTGCGTTAATTTCTTTGTTTGGCGCGCCTACCGCACTGGGTTGTTTTGTGCTTTTTGCTTCTTGCTTGTTAAAAAGGCTAGCTGATTGTTCTGGCGTAATAAAACCAGATTGCTCCGCCTGTGTGCTGGTTGCCATCATTAAAGCAGTCATTGCAAGCAATAATTTTGCTGAATTATTCATTATCATTCTCCTAGTTAAAAACCATTATTTCAAGATTATTCTAGCGTTTAATGCTTGAACTGGTCGGTTGTTATCCTGCTTAATCGCCTGTCTAAATTGTTGGAAATGTGCTTTAGATATTTTCAAAGGCTGATTCATAATAAACCAGCGCACACCTTCGTGACACGGAGGAGAGGTTAGTGAGCCACTGTAGCGATAATAATTTCTCACTTTCTTCTTTTTTTCAAAATTTCGCAATGCATTGACGGCTAGTTTTTTTGACTCACCTGCATTCATCGGTAATTGTTGTTGTAGCTTTCTCAGTGTTCGAGAGGATTTCCCTGTTGCAACGACTAAAGAAACATAAGCAAGCTGCCCATCCTTACTTTGATGAGCAAACTGTATTTCCATAGGGAAATGCTTATTGTCATAGGTATGTTCGCTCGGAATATGGAAGCTAAGATGTTTTAAAGCAAAATCAATTCCATCTATTTTAATACCTGCTCCACTCGCTACATCAATCTGTAATTGTTTACCTGTATTCGTTATTTTAAGGGGGTCAAGCCTGCCATAATTAAACTTTAGTGCTCTTTTAATAGAGTTGCTGGCTTCGTTGGGAGAAATATTAACGGGTGACTGATTTTTGCCGTTACATAACGCATAATCAGACGATAGGCTTGCCCAATCTTTTGGGGCTGAGTTGCCACTATAACTCCAACCACCCTCCTTGGCCGCTAGCGTAACAGGAGCGCTGATAATAAGAGTAGCAATAAGTGGTAACAATATATTTTTCATAATGGGAGGTTGGTTGCCAATGTAAATAATAATGTGAATTGATGCAAAGACGTTTTTTCTTGGCTATTTTAGCAAGAGTGCTTAAAAGTGTTAAAAAACACCATCAGTAAAAGGCATCATATTACCAAACCAGCCATCTTCATCTTTTTTGCGTTTAGTAATCGCCTGCATTAAATGCTGCTTGGCAATCATTGACATATCATTTGCCACATAAATATCACGTTGTATTTTCTTATAAGTGCCTGCAAACGTACGGCTACGAACCATACCATCAGACGCTAAATAACGAACAGATGCCTGAAAGTCATCCTTAGAAAACTGTTTGATTTTCATGCCATCATAACCCTGAGTTTGCAGATTATATTGGTAATCTAGCTGGTCCTCATTAAGTGCCTGTTTTTGCATAGTGAGAGTGATAGGTAGTGTCATTATCTTTCCCTGACGTACCAGCTTTAATTGAACAGTACGACCCGCCTTGTCATTTCTAATGAGGCTAATGAACTTTTTTGGATGCATTAATGCATGGCGATCATACGTGAGTAGCACATCAAAGCGTTTCAGTCCCTGTTGCTGTGCAGGGGATTTCTCACCAAAGCCACTGACCATAACTCCCTGTCCTACCAGTACATCCTCAGGCAACTGTGCCAACATTGCCTTGGGTAATAAATCTACCCTGACACCCATATAAGCATAGGTATTATAATGTTTAAGCTGTGTTTCTTGTGAAGGCTTGCGTTGAGTATCCTCCGCCATCGCAGTGCCTGCTAATGATGACAACATCAGTAATATTATCAGTCGGTAAAATAGTGACATGTTGCATTTCCTAGTTAGGTTTTTTAGAAATATCTAAGCGCGATAAAAATAATATTTATTGTCCTTTCAAGCCCCGTGTGCGCTATCCTCTTTACAACTTAGCAATGCTTATCTGCTAATGCAATAGAAATAACAGACGGAGTACTATATTGTTAGTTGTAGATTTTATTAACACTTAGAACGATCTCCTTACGCTTTAAAAAAACCAGCGCATCTTATGGCACAAACAGCTCTTATTATCACAACCTTAAAAAAGACCCTAAAGCTTCACGGAAAAACCTATGCAGATATTGCGCAGCATTTGCAGCTATCCGAAGCAAGTATCAAGCGCATGTTTGCGCAAAAAGCCATGACTTTGCAACGTTTGGATGCAATCTGTCAAATGATGGAAATGGAGATTTCAGAGTTAATCCAGCAAGCCAATAGTGAGTCGCAGCAAATCAGTCAGCTTAGTGAGACAGATGAAAAAGCATTAGTCGCTGATGTGGAAATGTTATTGGTTACGGTCTGTGTTATTCATTGTTGGACGCTTGAGGATATTATGCAAAATTATCATATTAGCGAGACGCAGTGTATTCAGATATTAGCGCGTCTTGATCGCATGAAGATTATTGACTTATTACCGCATAATAAAATAAGGGTAAAAGTCTCGCCTAACTTCAAATGGCGTGAAAAGGGACCACTGCATAAATTCTTTCAAAACAATATCGAAAATGATTTTTTTAAGACCAATTTTGATTGTGTTGAAGAGCAGTTGATTGTGGTTAATGGTATGTTATCTGATGAGTCGAATGCTATATTTCGCCGCAAACTTGAGCGTCTAGCGCGTGAATTTGATGAGATGACCAAAGAAGATAATCAACTTCCATTAACACAGCGCAAAGGCTATACCAGTGTGTTAGCCGTTCGTAACTGGCAGTATGAAATGTTTAGCCATCTGCGTAAATTCTAATAAATTATTAAATTATAGGTCATTGCAAAATTGCAGAAAAAGTTTTTTGATCTGTCATTAAGGAAAGTCATATTCCTAAAGTATCAAAATAGAATACTTTAGAGCGCATATAGTGCAACTGTGTCTGTCAAGGTTGTATATAAAGTAACTTCTCCGCATAGTTAGTTTCAGCAACGCAAATGTTGCCCCAATTAAAAACTAATAACGAATTATGAGGAAAAGATTATGCAAACCATCGATACGCAAGCAAGCTCTAAAGGCTGGACTCTTTTTGTAAAATTATCTTTTGTTCTTTCTCTCGTCGCAATGGCGGCGGTTATCATTATGCTGGATGGTGAGTTGATGCTGAAAGGCTATCTTGCTCTAAACTCAGTTTTTATTGTTAGCGCAACCATTATGATGTCAAAAACCGTGCGCGATGATTTTGAAAGTGAAAAAATCATCAATAAAATTTCTGAAGCCAAAACCAATAAAATTATCCAAGAATATACCGATTAGGAGGCACCATGAATATTATAAAAAAACTTGCCACTGCATTACAAGGTGGAATTAGAGAAAGCGGTGAAATGATGGTCGATGCTAATGGAATGCGTATTTTTGCTCAGGAAATCCATCAGTGTGAACATAGTATTACACAATCTAAGCAGCAGCTTGCTTCTATCATTGCTCAGAAAACGAAGTTAAAACGTGCGCTGGAGCAGCTGCAAAAAGGGATGGCGCTAAATGAAGAAAAAATTGCATTATTATTAGCGCAGGATAAAGAGGAAGAAGCGTTACAACTTGCAGAGTTAATTGCAGAAAAAGAGCCGCTAATTCTGCGCCAACAGCAGCAAGTTCAACAGATGGTAGAGTATGAGCGTAGCTTGCAACAAACGTTGAAAAAAAGGGTCAATCGCCTTAGCTCATACCGAAGTGAATATCAGATGCTACAGGCAACTGAGCATTTGCAAACAGCGCAACGCAAGCTTTCAGCGCAAAGTAGCCATGGTCAGTCATCGTTTACTGATATGCAGGATTCTTTAAATAGAATTCAGCAGCGTCAACAACACTTTTCTGATCAAGAAAGTGCAATGGAGCAGGTTGATGCCTATTTAGAGGGTGCAGATATGAGTGCTCAGGCTACGGTGAATAGTAAAGCACGGGATATTTTGGAAGGGATTCGGAATAAGAAATAAGGTATTTTTGGGCATTCTTCATGAAGAATGCCAATACTATTTACGACTTGGCATCTCTATTTTATACTGGATATACATTCCTATCGGTAAAAAAGGAACGCATAGCGTAGTAAACAGCATAATATGAAATTCATCCCATAAATAGAGAGAGGTAATATACGTTATGCCTGCTGCAACTACTATCCCAGCAAAGGCTCCCCACCACGTTAGGACTTTTAGGGCTACCGCTACCACCTCTAAGCCTTCCATCTTTAACTCCTTAGGTACTCATTCCTTGGGTAGAATTATAGAATAGAAAGCAGAAATGTGGGAAATTTATCTCTCTTAATTTCAACCTTAAAATCAGATAAAAAAGCCGTCATCAAAATGAATGGGATCAATACTGGGCAAAAGAGGCTAGTAAATTATAGGTAAGTGTCTCGCATTTTTAATCACATCTCCTCACCGCTTTCTTAGAGCTACTCCACTACCTTACCCAACCACTGGCGAATAATCGCCATTTCATTCTGAGTTGCAGAGCGATTTGCAAAACCAGAAACTTGCACTAGCGCACGTGATGCGGGTTGAATCTCGATGGTTAAACAACGTTTTTTATTTAATCGCAATGAAATAATGGCTGATTCTTGGAGATTGCAATGCTCACTATACGATGCAACGCAGTGTTCCATCGCTTCACCTTCATCAAATAAGGATTGTGTTGAGGTAAGCTCTATAAATGTCCAGCGCTTGTTTTTGTGTGTGAGTCCCCATTCCCAGCCATAGCTCTTCCAATGATATGACACGTTTTTATAGGGGTAAGACGTTGCCTGACGTGCTGCAATGCGCCCTAAGCGTCCTTGTTCCTCCGTTGCGCGCTCAATAGCACTTAAGCGACGCGTTTCTGCTTGACGTGCCATTTTAATTCGACGTTCTACCTGAGAGGCATGGTATTCAACGCTATCACGTAATACCTTTTCAAAGCTACGCCCTATCATGCTAAAGCACTTATCTTCTTTGCTGAATTCTGTGTATTGATGACGTGCCCATTTCAAAATATGCGATGCTTGTACGCCAAAGAGTCTATCTTGATGTAATGTTAACCAATTGACCATGCTATACCAAAAATCAACATCCTTTGGATTGGCAGGGTTAAGTAAGTCAATGCAATAAGCTTCATTATTTACCAATAAATCATAATGTGCTTCACATCCACCCAGTCGCATCACCTCCGTATAGAGAACCGCTTTTTTAGCATTTGGCTGTGTATTGCACTGTGCTAATTGATGCCATATTTTTTGATTTACAACCTGCCATGAAAAATGCTTCGCCAATTGTTTCAAGCTTCCGCCTTGTGTGTAGGCAATATAAACAAATAACCATTGCAGATTGGCGGGTGTTGCTGTTTTCAACCAATGTTTTGGCAAAAAATCAGGTTTTTCATAGCGCACAAATAAATGCTCTAATAAGCTGGTATTGCCATTGCAATGCCAAGTTAATGGGCTGCGAATCCAAAATTCTGCCAAAATACAAATATTCTGCACCAGAATCGTTTTATCCATATAAGCCTGTTTGATAATCGCTAGATTTGCCGTTGACAAGCGTGCAGACTGTTGTGGCAATAATGCGGTTAAACCCTGTGCTAAATAGAGGTCATACCAGTCAGTCATACGATGAATAAGGTTTTCCGATGCTTTCACACGCTCATTTACTACAGGCTCTGAAAACGTAGGTGCTACCAATGAAAGTGCACTTAAAGACTCAGCAAAGGCATTACCCAAAGTGGGCTGAGGATAAAGTAATGCATTAAGATACTCCTGATCCTTTTTAGCAATCTCTGTATCATTATTAATTGTATTCTCTTGCCTCTCATACGGTGTTGTAAAAGGCTTTCCATTGTAATAATTATGCGTTAAATGATACTCGCGCGCTTGCTCCTCCGCCATTTTACGGTAATGATTTTTTAGTGTTTCCTTCGCGGATATGTTTTTCATGGTAATCTCACTTTTCTATCTTTTTTATAGATAACTCAGTAATTGCAAGTTTGATGCCAGTTTTTTTGTATGGGGTAAAATATTTTTATCTTGTTGTTATTTATATAAAAATAAATTTTAAAGAGAAGATAATAATGTGAAGGATTTTTCTGGTTTGAAAAATTTAGTATTTATTAGAATATATTCTATTTTTCTAGATACATTGTTTTGCGATGTTTTTGGGCGGTGTAATCGGTTTGCGATATTGCATAAACTATAAGCTATATGTTTTTCATTGGGGGCTAGGCTCAATGTTTTTATTTATCCGTACGGTACAATAAATCATAACTCAATCAAAAAAAAACCATTTTCCTCTTGAATTCACCACCATAAACCTTACCTTATACGCAGTTATTAAGGCTAGCGGATACTAGCATCTCAAAAAATCATCATTCTATAGAGACACACTATGAGTAGCGAAAAAAGTTCGGCTGAGCAAGCCACAGGCGCTGTTAATCTTGACGGAAAAGCAGAGTCGCCGATTGAAAACAACCCAAATCCTACCGAGTCGTCTGAGGTTGAAATATCAGAGGCAGATTTACCTCATGCGGAACAAACAGAAGATGCGATTGAGGCATTGCGCGAAGAGCTAAGAAAGGCAGAGGAAAAGGCAGAGGAAAGTTGGGAGACATTAGTCCGTTTGCAAGCGGAGATGGCTAATCAACGTAAGCGCAATGAAAAACAGGTTTCGGATGCGCATAAGTTTGCAGCAAAGAGCTTTGTTGAACAACTTTTGCCTGTGATTGATAGTTTGGAGATGGGGTTAAAAGCAGAGGGTGATCTAGAGAGTATTCGTGAAGGCATGAATCTCACCTTAAAGCAGTTTGAATCCTTAATGGAAAAGCAGAATTTAGAATCTGTTGATCCATTAGGTGAAAAGTTTGACCCTGAGTTGCATCAGGCAATGGCGATGCAGCCAAGTGATGAGTACGAGGATGGTGTCGTTGCTGCGGTTGTGCAAAAAGGTTATACCTTAAATGGTCGCTTAGTTCGCCCTGCAATGGTGATGGTTGCAAAAAATGGATAGCTTGTAGCTTGAATTATACGAAATAAACCACACTTAACTAGCTATTGTAGAAACACACACAGAATATAAAACTAGCCTGTCATTTAAAGGCTGTAAAAAATTGGAGAAAGTCATGGGAAAAATTATTGGAATAGATTTAGGTACCACCAATTCTTGCGTTGCGGTCATGGAAGGTGATGCCCCAAAAGTTATTGAAAATGCTGAGGGAGATCGTACTACGCCTTCTGTTATCGCATTTTCTGATGATCAGGTCTTAGTGGGTCAGCCTGCAAAGCGTCAGGCGGTAACAAACCCTGAAAATACATTGTATGCAATTAAACGTTTAATTGGACGTACTTTTGAGGAAGATGCGGTACAAAAAGATATTAAATTAGTGCCTTATAAAATCATCAAAGCAGACAATGGTGACGCATGGGTTGAGGCAAATGGTAAGAAAATGTCTCCTCCTGAAGTGTCAGCGCGTATTTTGCAAAAACTAAAAAAAGACGCAGAAGCTTATTTAGGTGAGGAAGTAACGGAAGCGGTTATTACCGTTCCTGCTTATTTTAATGACTCACAGCGTCAGGCAACGAAAGATGCGGGTAAGATTGCTGGCTTGGAAGTTAAGCGTATTATCAATGAGCCAACCGCTGCGGCATTAGCTTTTGGAATGGATAAGTCAGCAGGCGATAGTACTATTGCTGTGTATGACCTCGGTGGTGGTACGTTTGATGTATCCATTATCGAAATTGCTGAGATTGATGGTGAGTATCAGTTTGAAGTATTGGCAACGAATGGTGATACGTTCTTGGGTGGTGAAGATTTTGATATGCGCCTTATCGATTATCTTGCTGATGAGTTCAAAAAAGATAATAGTGTTGATCTGCATAATGATCCACTTGCGCTACAGCGTCTTAAAGAAGCGGCTGAAAAAGCAAAAATTGAGCTATCATCAACGTCACAAACAGAAGTTAATCTTCCGTATGTAACGGCTGATGCATCAGGTCCTAAGCATTTGAATGTTAAAGTGACCCGTGCAAAATTAGAATCATTAGTTGAAGACTTGGTAAAGCGCACCATTGATCCTTGCGCCGTTGCTTTAAAAGATGCCGATCTATCAGCAAGTGAAATTGACGACATTATTTTGGTGGGTGGTCAGTCACGTATGCCAATGGTGCAAGAAGAAGTAACTAACTTCTTTGGTAAAGCGCCACGTAAAGATGTGAATCCTGATGAAGCGGTAGCGGTTGGTGCGGCGATTCAAGGCGGTGTGTTAGGTGGAACGGTTACTGATGTTCTCTTATTAGATGTTACTCCATTGTCATTAGGTATTGAGACAATGGGCGGAGTAATGACTAAGTTGATCGAAAAGAACACGACGATCCC
>JAGLBQ010000137.1 GCA_023146675.1 Cocleimonas sp.
GCTTATAAGCGTTTAGCCATGAAATTACATCCTGATAGAAACCCTGGTGACACGGAAGCAGAATCTAGATTTAAAGAAGCTGGTGAAGCTTACGAGATTTTATCAGATCAGCACAAGCGTTCAGCTTATGATCAGTTTGGTCATGCGGGTGTCGACTCCATGGGCGGTGGCGGTGGACAAGGGGCAGGTGGTTTTGGTGATATATTTGAAGATGTCTTTGGTGATATTTTTGGCGGGGCTCAACGAGGTGGTGGCGGGGCTAATCGAGCCTTTCGTGGTAGCGATTTACAGTACAACTTAGAGTTAACACTAGAAGAAGCTGTGTTTGGTAAAAAAGTTGATATTCGTATTCCAAGCAAAGAGCGTTGTGATCCTTGTGGTGGAACAGGTGCTGCAAAAGGTACTAACCCAGAAAGTTGTTCAACTTGTCAAGGCATGGGGCAAGTAAGAATCCAACAGGGATTTTTTGCGGTACAACAGACCTGTCCACATTGCAGTGGCTCAGGCAAAGTGATTAAAGATCCTTGTATCAGCTGTCATGGACAAGGTACGGTTGATAAACAAAAGACATTGGAAGTGAGTGTGCCAATGGGTGTTGATACGGGTGATCGTATTCGACTTTCTGGTGAAGGTGAAGCGGGGGTTAATGGTGGGCCTGCGGGTGATTTATATGTGCAAGTCAGGCTAAAAAAGCATGATTTATTTGTGCGTGATGATACCAATTTGCTTTGTGATGTGCCTATTCGCATTACCACTGCCGCGTTAGGCGGTGAAGTGTCAGTGCCAACTTTAAAAGGCGAAGTGACGTTAAAAATCCCAGCAGAAACGCAAACAGGTAGAACATTTCGTTTGCGTGGTAAAGGGGTTAAGTCTGTACGCAATGCGGTTACAGGAGACTTATTGTGCAAGGTTATCGTAGAAACACCCGTTAATCTAACCACCCTTCAAAAAACGCTCTTTGAAGAGCTAGAAGCCTGTCTTAAAAATGGGGGGGAGCGCCATAGCCCGCAGCAACATGGTTGGGGTAATAAAGCAAAAACATTTTTTGAAGACATAAAGGGGTGGTTTGATCCTGAGAAAGAGTCTTCGGATAAAAAAGAATAAGGAGTTTTACTATGGTAAAGATAGCAATAGTCGGCGCAGTAGGGCGCATGGGGAAAATTCTTATTGAAGCCTGTCATGATAATGACAATGTGAGCTTAACCGCAGCAACAGAGTATCCTGAAAGCTCCCTCATTGGTGCGGATGCAGGTGAAGTTGCAGGTATTGGCGCGAATGGTGTTATTATCGCTCCTTCACTGGAAGAGGTTGAGCAAGATTTTGATGTGGTTATCGATTTTACTCGCCCAGAGCCAAGTATTGAACATCTAAATTTTTGTTTGCAGCATGATAAAAAAATAGTATTAGGTACAACAGGATTTAGTGAGGATGAAAAAGCACAAATCCAACAGGCAGGCGAAAAATCAGCCATAGTATTTGCTGCAAATTATAGTGTCGGTGTCAGTCTTACCTTAAAATTATTAGACACAGCTGCACGTATTATGGGTGAGGGTGTTGATATTGAAATTATTGAAGCACATCATCGCCATAAAGTTGATGCACCATCAGGTACAGCCTTAGTCATGGGCGAAGTCATTGCAGATGCACTTGATCGAGACCTTGATGAATGCGCTGTTTATTGTCGCGACGGTATAACAGAAGAGCGTGACCGCAAAAGTATTGGTTTTCAGAGCATACGTGCAGGAGATATCGTAGGTGAGCATACCGTTATGTTCGCTGATATTGGTGAGCGTATTGAAATTACGCATAAAGCATCCAGTCGTATGACCTTTGCCAAAGGTGCGGTGCGTTCAGCTATTTGGATAGCTGAAAAAAATGCCAATGAAAATGGCGTTTATGATATGCAGGATGTATTGGGCTTTAAATAAAGCTAGTTTGAGTTTTTACGCAATAAGAGGGTAATGATAACCTGCCTTAAATTGATTGCCACAATTATCATCCCTATTAGCGTATTATCACCTTGTATCAGACTCTTGCTAGATTTCTTTTTTGCTAGCAACCAAACTAAAGGATTAAGGATTTAACATCCCCCTCAAGCTCTAACTTGCCCCTAAGAAGCATAGCAACCTTTTTGTTTCAGCTTGAATGCTCTCAGATCGTTGCGTAGAATGATTATGCGCTTTTTGAGAGTGTCCTCTAGTTTGAAGTTGTTATACCCCCTAGCTCTTGGACGCAAAATTCTGCATTATCGTTTCGGATGTTATTAATATTCTAAGTCTAATTTTTAGACTGTCCTGAAAAACACACCAATATATATTTTATTAATCTTAATCTATCATTATGACCATAGATAATTAGAGAGCCAATAATAATATGTTTCATCACATACCCAATATAATAAGTGTATTTCGAATATTTCTAGTGATTCCCGTTATTTATTATATATGGGAAGATAATTGGCAAACAGCCTTTCTATTTATGCTGATAGCAGGCATTAGTGATGGTCTGGATGGTTATATTGCGCGCAAATTTCACTGGGAGTCTGAGCTAGGGGCTAGTTTGGATCCTATGGCCGATAAGTTGTTACTGATCTTTATTTTTATCGTTCTTGGTATAAAGGGGATTGTTCCAGAGTGGCTAGTTATATTGATTGTTGCGCGAGATGTGATTATTGTGGCGGGGCTAATGCTGTATAAATTAATAACTAATGAGCTAAAAATGAGAATTTTGTTTATTAGCAAAGTCAATACCGCCTTATTGATTGTTCTCGTGTTAGCGCATCTCTTTAATCTGGCAATTTCTCCTGTTCCTGTCCTATTTTTTAATTTACTAATGATAATGATTGTCGTGACAACCCTTGTTAGCGGTGCTTTATATGTTATTCTTTGGTCAAAATGTTTCGTAAAATACAATAAACACCACGCAACGACTAAATAATATGACACAAAGTACACGCTGGTTTTGGTTGACAGTTACAGCAATTATAGCGTTCTTGTTTTATTTACTAGCGCCTATTCTTTTGCCCTTTGTTGTTGCTGTTTTGCTAGCCTATTTAGGTGATCCTCTGGTCGATCGATTAGAAAAAACAAAACTCACAAGAACCCTCTCCGTGGTCGTGGTATTTTTGTTGTTTTTTGCGGTGCTAGGACCTTTAATAGTATTTTTAATCACTTTGTTAAAAGAGCAGTTAGGCAGTTTTTTGATTCAATTGCCTGAATATCTTGATTGGTTAGTAGTCAATTTGCAACCAACTGTGCAAACTAAGCTTGGGGTGACATTGCCTGCTTTGGAAGTTGAGCAGTTAAAGGAGACCTTAGTCAAAGAGTGGGCAAATGCGGGTGGTTTTATTAAAGGGCTTGTTCGTACCATATCGCATTCAGGTTTAGTGGTTGCAGCTTGGTTGGCAAATATTTTTTTAATTCCTGTGATTACTTTTTACCTATTGCGTGACTGGGATAAGCTTGTGGATTATATACATGAGCTATTGCCACGTTCTATCGAAGCCAAAGTAGTGCAATTAGCGAATGAATCTGATGATGTATTAGGTGCTTTTTTGCGTGGACAAATGTTAGTAATGATGGCGTTAGGTATTATTTATAGTCTTGGTTTAAGCATTGTTGGCGTAGAGTTTTCAGTATTGATTGGTTTATTTGCAGGGCTACTCAGTTTTATCCCTTATATGGGTTTGATTGTGGGTGTTCTAATTGCTGGTGTAGCCATATTCTTTCAGACAGGAGAGTTAACTAGCCTACTATGGGTGTTTTTAGTTTTCGGTATTGCACAGATGATAGAAGGGATGTTTTTAACTCCCGTTTTAGTGGGTGACCGTATTGGATTACATCCTGTTGCTGTTATTTTTGCAGTCTTAGCAGGTGGTCAGCTTTTTGGCTTTTTTGGTATTCTATTAGCGTTGCCTGTATTCGCTGTACTAGCGGTGTTGTTGCGCTACGCGCATAAAAAGTATAAAGGTAGTAAAATTTATCAAACATAGCCTCAGTCTTTCATCTTAGAGGCTCTAAATTTGGTTATTACATCATGTCTAAACAGTTAACATTAAATATAGCATTGCGTGATGGATTACGTTTTTCCTCTTTTTATTACAATGATAAAAATAGCCAACTCTATTTTATTCTTAAGGCTTTTTCAGAAGCATCGCAGCAAATTGGTATTCAGCAAATTTTTCTTTGGGGTGGCACACAAAGTGGCAAGTCGCATCTGTTGCAGGCTTGTTGTTATCAATTAGCAGAACAAGGGCTTCATGCCAGTTATTTGCCATTAAACGAGTTATCACTTTATGGAACACAAATATTATCAGGTCTGCATAATTCTAATTTAATTGTGATTGATGATATTGACATTGTCTTAGGGGATAAAAATTGGGAAGAGGCTCTTTTAAATTTAATTAATCAAGCATACAGTTCACAACAGAGACTCTTGTTTAGTGCAAAAAGTAATCCTCGTGATATTAAGTGCCGTCTCCCTCGTCTCTCCTCTCGCTTAATTGGGGGGAGTAGTTACCAGCTAAAAGTATTAAGTAGTGAAGAAAAGCCACAATTATTTCGATTTAAAGCACAGCAACGAGGTTTTAATTTAGATGATCGTGTTATCGACTATATTTATAAACACTACTTGCAAGATACCGACTCTTTGCTTGAAATTTTAGATCAACTTGATCAAGAAAGTTTGCGTCAAAAGGCTAGAGTAACTATTCCATTTGTAAAGCAAGTCATTGAATCTAAAGAAAACAAACACTATATTAAGGAGAGTTAGGTGGATACAAAAACATTTCTAGATGAACTATTAAAAGCAGGGCGTGAATTGGCAGAAAAAGGTCAATCTATAGCTGAAGATAAACTAAATCTCGATAGCTCAGGTGCAACGCGTGATGCAACTCTATCAGGGATGAAAACAGGTGCAATGGCAG
>JAGLBQ010000138.1 GCA_023146675.1 Cocleimonas sp.
ATAAAGCTAGGTAGCATCGCTGCAATTGGTGGCGTAGCATGGAAAGCTTATCAAATTTATCAAGAGAAAAATGGTGTTGTTGCCTCGAGTAATGCAATGCCAATCAATGAGCTGAGAGATGAAGAAGCACAACAACGCAGTGTTACTTTGTTAACCGCGATGATAGCCGCAGCAAAAGCAGATGGTCATGTCGGTGATGAAGAAATAGCTGAAATAAATAAGCAAATAAAAAATCTAGGTTTAGAAGGTGATACAGCTAAAATTATTCAAGAGGAATTAGAAAAGCCATTGGATATTGCCGTAATAGCGGCACTAGCAGAAGGCGAAGAAGGGAAAGCTGCTGAGATTTATCTGGTTTCTGCGGTGGTTACGGATAAAGAAAATGCTAAAGAGCGCCAGTATTTAGATGATTTAGCGAAAGCGATGAAGATTCCAGAGGAATTATTGGCAGAGTTGAATGCTTATAATGATCGGGATGAAGCGTAGAAAGAAATAACCATAAATGGGCGCAGTGTATTAGCGCCCATCCTAAATTAGCCATAAAGACAAAGATAAGCCGTCTCAACGCTTACGTTAACATCAAATGAGCTATTGGCAGGGATATCAAATGATTCGCCAGCAGTATAGGTGATTTTATCCGCATCAGGACTTAGTTTAATGGTTAGTGAGCCACTAACCACCGTCATTTTTTCCTTCTTCCCAGTATTAAAGACATAATCACCCGATGCCATAACGCCTACGGTTGCGGGTAGTGTTTCGGTATTAAAAGCAATAGATTTCACTTTGCCATCGAAATATTCATTGGTATCAAGCATGATTTAGTCCTTTCTATTTTTGCTGAGCTAAAAAATTAAACCACGCAATACACAGAAGTTATTATTCATTTCTCTGTGTGTTCCGTGGTGATTGTTTTAAAAAATGGCAGTTTACATTGCCTGAATTTTAGCAAGTTGTTCTTCAAGTTGTAATACAGCCGCTTGTTGTTCCTCAGCCTGTTTACGTACTTGATTCACCACATTATTAGGGGCTTTATCCGTAAAGTTTGGATTATTTAAACGCCCTTGCAATCCTTGTAGACCTTTTTGTATTTTTTCAATTTCTTTACTTAGTCGTGCTGTTTCAGCGTCTTTGTCAATAATACCTGCAAGAGGAATCAGTACTTTCATCTCACCCACTAATGCGGTGGCTGATTCTGGCGCATCAGTACCTTCTTTCAGCCATTTCGACGTTTCTATTTTAGCGAGTGCATTGATAAACAGTGCATTTTTAGTAAAGATTTCCTTATCCGTGACTGTCCAGTTTTGCAGTAAAACAGGCAAGGCTTTACTTGGTTTAATATCCATTTCAGAGCGGATTTTACGAATGCCAATAATAAAGTGTTTCACCCATTCAAGTTGCTGATTTGCTTTTTCATCAACTAAATTATCTTCTGCAATAGGGTAGGCGGCGAGCATGATGGTGTCGTCGGTTTTATTTGTTAATGGCTTAATGGTTTGCCAAATTTCTTCGCTAATGAACGGCATAATAGGGTGCAGTAAGCG
>JAGLBQ010000139.1 GCA_023146675.1 Cocleimonas sp.
AGTGCTTTTGCGGCAAGGTCGAAGCGATATTTTTCAAAATGCTCGGTTACTTCACGGGTGGTTGTTTGTAATTGTGACAAGATCCAGCGATCTGCTAAGGATAGTTCCAGTGAGTCATCAGGATTTAGACCAACATCTTTGTCGTCGGTTTGCATTAGCACATAACGTGCCGCATTCCAGATTTTATTACAGAAGTTACGGTTGCCTTCGATGCGTTGTAAATCAAAGCGAATATCGCGCCCATTGGAAGCCTGTGAGGCAAAGGTAAAGCGCATTGCATCGGTGCCATAAGCAGGAATTCCATCAGGAAACTGTCGTTTGGTGGCCTTTTGAATTTTCTCAGCAAGATGCGGTTGCATCATATTACTGCTGCGTTTGACGAGCAAATCCTCTAAGGAAATACCATCAATCACATCCAAGGGGTCAATCACATTGCCTTTGGATTTTGACATTTTTTGACCATCACCATCACGAACGAGACCATGCATATAGACTTCTTTGAAAGGGACTTCGCCATCCATAAACTTCATGCCAAACATAATCATGCGGGCAACCCAGAAGAAGATAATATCAAAGCCTGTGACTAAGACACTGGTGGGATACCATGTGTTGAGAGCATCCGTTTTTTCAGGCCAGCCCAGTGTAGAGAAAGGCCATAGCGCAGAGGAGAACCAAGTGTCTAAGACATCTTCATCTTGGCGCAAGACCACCTCATCACTGAGCTGATGTTTAGCACGTACTTCGGCTTCTGATTTGCCCACATAGAGTTGTTCAGAGGCATCGTCATACCATGCAGGAATACGGTGTCCCCACCACAACTGGCGTGAGATACACCAATCATTAATATCGCGCATCCAGCTAAAGTACATATTTTTATAGTTATCAGGAACGAATTTAATGCGTCCATCTTCAACTGCTTCAATGGCAGGTTTAGCCAGAGCATCCACTTTGACATACCATTGGTCGGTTAAGTAAGGTTCAACAATGGCCCCTGAACGATCGCCCCGTGGCGGCTTGAGTTTATGTGGCTCTACTTTGACTAATAACCCTGCTTCATCTAAGTCTTCCAATATCTTCTTACGCGCATCAAAGCGATCCAGACCACGATAGGCTTCAGGCGCATTATTATTCATCGTTGCGGAAGGGGTGAGTAGATTTATAATTTCCATGTCATGACGTTGACCTACTTCCCAGTCATTAAAATCATGTGCAGGGGTGATCTTTACGCAACCTGTACCAAATTCAGGATCAACATAGTCATCAACCACAATGGGTATCTTTCGATCCGTCATGGGAACCCAGACTTCTTTGCCGACCATATCCATATAGCGTGGGTCGCCTTCACTCACGGCTAATGCGCCATCTGCCAAGATTGTCTCAGGTCGCGTGGTGGCAATCTCCATAAAACCATCACCTTCAACAAAGGGATAGCGCACATGATGCATAAAACCATCTTCTTCTTCGGCGATGACTTCAATATCAGAGAGGGCGGTGTGTAATACAGGATCCCAGTTTACAAGACGCTTGCCACGATAAATGAGACCTTCATCATAAAGCTGTACAAATACATCTTGGACTGATTCTGATAACCCTTCATCCATTGTAAAGCGTTCACGTGACCAGTCAGCTGATGCACCCAAACGGCGTAATTGTTGGGTTATTTGTCCACCTGATTCTTCTTTCCAGTCCCAGATTTTTTCTATAAATTTTTCACGCCCTAAATCATGGCGAGTTTTACCTTCTGCATTCAGCTGTCTTTCAACCACCATTTGCGTTGCAATCCCCGCATGGTCAGTGCCAGGTTGCCATAAGGTGTTATGTCCCTTCATGCGGTGATAACGAATAAGCGCATCCATAATCGTGTCTTGGAAGGCGTGACCCATGTGTAAGGTGCCAGTGACATTCGGGGGGGGGATCATAATGCAGTAAGGATCGCTGTCATTATCATCAGAAGGGCTGAAATAGCCTTGATCTTCCCAGTGAGTGTACCAGCGCTGTTCTATATTACTTGGGTCGTAAATCTTATCCATAGGTGTTATTTATTTTGTAGTAATTGAAGTGGACGAAAGGCGCGATTATATCGTGAATAAGGAGCTAGTACATTAACTAGCTCTTCTGTACTCCTAAATAAAGTCCCAAACTTCATCAAAATTATCTTCTTTTTCTTCTACCTGCTTATTTTCTACTACTTTAAAGTGACAGTAGGCAAACACACCAACACATTCATCAATTTTCATAAGTTGAATTTTTTCTTCACGCGCACTGAATTGCAGGGTTAATATATCTTCTACCTTGAACATATGACCGGGTAAAATTAGACGGGGTTCCTCATGTACGCCTTCGATGCTGGGAAAAAATAAACCTTCAACAGGTAGAGTTTGTGTCAATTTTCGGTTTTCTACAGTGTCGATGCGGATTGACATGGCTTTTGATGAGAGTAGTTCTGCACCAAAGCAAAGCCCTTTTTTGCCGCGATAATAATCCATCCAACGAATCACTAAAATTTGCCATTGATCTGAGTCATCCGCAGGGTCTTTTATACCGACTATTTCACCAATACGTGCGGATGTTTGTTCTTTTTCATGTTGACATAGACCATAACCACTGGCGCTGCTGTTTTTTATTTTCCATGTTTGTATTTCAACATCATGCTCTTCTTCGAGTGTTTCAACACCTAAGTCAGACCACGGACTGGCGACTGTTTCTCCAAAATTGAGTTGATCATAGACTTCATCTTCTTCTGCATTTTCTAATACTACAGAATCAGTTTGAGTACAGCGTACAACTTCGATGACATCCTTTAAGCGGATCACCAAGCCTGCTTTGTCGTCACGTTCAAAACGCTTGTGTTTGCGGCTACGCGCGTTTGTCATTGTAGACGTTAATCGTTTTGCTAAGCCATGATTTAACATGGGGTAGTTTTTATTCAATCTTAGCGTGCTGTGGGTGGTTTCTACTATAAAGTTATTTAAAATATCAATAATGTTAGAGGTGTCTATAATACGACTAGTCGCGGAGCTAACAATATCACTAACGGGCATTAATGCGGCGGGTTCATCGCTGTTTAATAAAGCAATATGGGCGTATTTACTGGTAATATTATCTGTGCTTTTTACTATTTTTACTTGCGAAATAATCTGCTTATAGAAACTTTCCAAACGTGTTATTTCACCCTGACGTAAGCTATTTGGAATAGAAAGGGCAATTAAATGCACAAAAAGATAGTGTTCTTCAATAGAAAGTTTTTCTGCTTGCGCGTCACTTTTATCAGGGATTGCTTGTAGTTGGATATTATTTTCACAAGCAAAGAGGTAAAGCTGATGTACATCATGCCAGACATTGGCTTTGTTTTTATTATAGATGCTGTAACTATTGATCAATGTGCCACTCATATATTTAATAGAGCGCCCAATTGAAATCAGCAGTTTTTTTGGTACTAAGGGACCTTTTGTTAGCATATCAATGGTAGCTAGTTGATATAGACCCGAAAGCTCTAGCTGGAGTGCTTGTTTTAGATCAAATACTTTTTGACTTCTGTCTAATAAAGGAAATGAGCGACTGGAAAAGTGTCGATTCAGGTTGTCCAGTGACATACTAACAAAGGGCAGAAGGACATCGCCTATATCAATGCGCACTTGAGCGGGTAGAGGCTGTTGGTTTAAGGCGATCAGTGTTTTGTAAAGACGTTTAGTCACTTCGCCCATATTAGTCAGCGGAAGATCATTTACCCAGCTACGTGCTTGAGAGGCGCTATGCGGGATTTTATTATTATTTTTATTTGCAGATGGCATTAAATTACTCATATTATCTTTGACTCATCACCAGAGATTTCTGGCTGTTAATGCAATAGCTAATACGGTTTGCAGGTGGATAAGTGGTAACGTATCCACTTTACCTTTTTAGTTTGGGCGAAGGAGTTTAGTTATTGCAGATTATTTTTATTGTTGCCGATAGTTATAGTGGTCAATAATTTTAGCAGTAATGCCTTTTTTATACGATAGGTGACTTAGACCGTTTGCCTGAAATTTCCCGAACAAGTTTAGGCACGAGGTAACCAGGGAGTCGATTGCGTAATTGCTCCATTAAAATAACTGCTTGTTGTTGTTGAATATCAAAATGAGCTGTGCCTTTTACTTTATCCAGTAGGTGTAAATAATAGGGTAGAGTCTGGTAGTGAAATAATTTCTGGCTGAGATTTTCTAATGTTTCCACATTATCATTGACTCCCTTGAGCAAAACCGATTGATTTAATACCGTAGCACCTGTATCAGATAATAGGCATAATTTATCGCCAACCAAGGTATCAATTTCATTCGCGTGATTAGCATGAATGACCACTACTTTTTTAATAGGTAGAGCGGAAAACCAGTCTAGGAAGTTAGTATCAATACGCTGCGGTAAAACAACAGGAATACGGCTGTGAAAGCGTATCGTATTGATATGCGGGATTGCAGCTAGTTGCTGGCAGAGTGAAGCGAGGCGTTGGTCAGACAGTATGAAAGGATCTCCCCCACTTAAAATAACTTCATGTAGACTGGGGTCATTGTTAATAGTTTCAATCACTTGCTTCCAATCATTTATTGCTGGCTTTATCTCTGAATAAGGATATTCCTTGCGAAAGCAATAGCGGCAATGCACTGCGCAAGTGCCTGTGGTAATAATAAGTGCACGACCATGATATTTTTGTAATACACCTGATGTCAGAGATGCGTTTAGATCACCAACAGGGTCAGAAACATAGCCTTTAACGTCAACAACCTCGTCTTCTACGGGTAAAATTTGTTTTAGAAGGGGGTCATCCCAGCAGCCTTTTTTTATCTTATCCAAATAGCCTAAGGGCGCTAATAGTTGATGATTTTTATTGGCTTGATATGCATCATAAAACGGCTTCTTTGGTAGTTCCAAATACTCAATTAAGGCTTTTGGGTCACGTATTGCTTGTGCTAATAATTGTTGCCAGTTGTTTTGCTGACTTAAAGACTTATGTTTCATTTCAATACCAGTTATCATACGCGCCTATTTTGCAATCGTTTCTGAGGAATGTTTTACATGGCGACTTATAATACCAGCGAGTTTCGTAATGGTCTCAAATTTATGTTGGATGGTGACCCCTATACTATGGTTGATAATGATATTGTAAAGCCAGGTAAAGGACAGGCATTTAACCGTGTAAAAATTCGTAATTTAAAAACAGGTCGGACGATTGAGAAAACATGGAAATCAGGTGAATCGGTTGAAGCCGCTGATGTGATGGAAGTTGAAATGGAATACTTGTATGAAGATGGTGAGTTCTGGCACTTTATGGAGCCGACAAGCTATGAGCAACATGCCGCTGACAGTAATGCGGTCGCTGATGTGACTAAATGGTTAAAAGGTCAGGAATTATATCAAGTGACCTTATGGAATGGTACGCCATTAAGTATTGTACCGCCCAACTTTATTGAATTGAAAATTACTGATTGTGATCCTGGTGTGCAGGGGAATACCGCACAAGGTGCAACCAAGCCTGCGGTTGTTGAAACAGGCGCCGCGATTAAAGTGCCGTTGTTTGTAGACGAAGGGGAAATGGTTAAAATTGATACGCGCACAGGCGAGTATTTGTCGCGGGCTAAATAGCGTAACGTTAATCTGTATTGCTCATGAATGACTGGAAACCAACCGCAAGTTTAAACTTACTCAAACAGCGGGCTAAAATGCTAGCGGATATTCGCGCATTTTTTGCAGAGCGCAATGTTCTGGAGGTTGAAACCCCTGCGTTATCACAGGCGGCAAATACTGACCCTTATATTGAGTCATTTTCGCTAGATAGTGGACAACGTTTTTTACATACCTCGCCAGAATATGGAATGAAACGTTTATTAGCCGCAGGCAGTGGCGATATTTATCAGATCTGCAAGGTGTGGCGTGATGAAGAAGCAGGGCGTTATCATAACCCTGAGTTTACCTTACTGGAGTATTATCGCATTGGTTTTAGCTATCAGCAGTTAATGCAAGAGCTTGAGTTTTTACTTATAACGTTGCTAATGCTTAAAAAGCCAGCTAATTACAGCAGTTATCAGCAACTCTTTATTGAATTATTACAACTTGACCCCCATAAAGCAGATCATTCAACGTTAATTGATTGTGCAAGAAAAAATATTCCAGAATTGGAAATGGGTGATGAATCAAGTTGGCAAAAGCAGGATTTACTGGATGTGTTATTAACGCATTGTATTGAACCATCATTTGCTAACGATCGCTTGACCTTTGTATATGATTATCCCGTTACACAGTCGGCACTGGCTAATATACGGGGTGCAACACAGACAGAGGTTGCGTTAGCAGAACGCTTTGAAGTGTATTATGGTTCAGTTGAGCTGGCAAATGGTTATCAAGAATTGACCAATGCGCGTAAAAATGCAGAAGTAATAGAAACAGAGTTGCACACTAGAAAACAGCAACAGAAAAAAGAATTTCCTAAGGATGCGTATTTTCTACAGGCAATGGAATCAGGTATGCCGAGCGCATCAGGTGTTGCTATTGGGTTAGACCGCTTGTTAATGTGCGCCACGGGGCAGAAGAAGATACAGCAGGTAATTAGTTTTCCTTGGGGTAGGGCGTAGTAGTATACTGCGCCATTTTTAGAAAGTGAAATTTATATAAATGGAGTAAGAAAGTGAATTTTTTAATTTCAGATGCAATGGCAGAAGGTGGACAGGCGCAAGGTGGCGATCCTTTACAGCTTATTATTATGATAGGTATTTTCTTTGCCATCATGTATTTTATGATTATTCGCCCGCAATCAAAAAAAGCGAAAGCACATCAGTCACTGTTAGATGATTTGCGTAAAGGTGATGAAGTTGCAACTGGCAGTGGTATTATTGGCAAAGTACAGAAAATTGATGATAACTTTATCCAGTTGAAAGTTTCGGCCGAGACGGTTATCACGATCCAGCGTCATGCGGTGGGTTCTGTTATGCCTAAAGGTACAGTAAAAAATCTTTAAATAATCACGTCAAATGCTAATGAGGTCGGTGGGTAAGTGCAATGCACTCACCATCTTAGTTGATTTGACGTCGATGGTAGATATGCTATCGCCTATCTTTCCTACACTCACTAATAAATATAAGAATTTAAAAATAATAACGGGACAACATCAATGAATCGATATCCTCTTTGGAAGTATTTGCTCATCGTAGCAATTACAGTGATAGGTTTGCTTTATGCATTACCTAATCTCTACCCTTCCGATCCTTCTTTGCAAATCACGATAGAAGATCGGCATAAATTTAATGGCAAGGAGCGAGAGAATATTCAAGCCGCATTAAGCGAAGCTAAGATACCTCTCAAGAGAATTGATTCGGTAGACGAAAAATTGGTAGTACGTTTTGCCAATACCGATGACCAGTTTGCTTCTGTTGATCCTATTAAGGCGGCGCTAGGAAAAACGTATATTACTGCATTAACACTCGCACCAACCACACCGAGCTGGCTCAAATCATTGAATGCCTTGCCCATGTACCTTGGTCTTGATTTACGGGGTGGCGTGCATTTCTTAATGGAGGTTGATATGAAAACCGCCATTGATAAATCACTGGAGCGCTATAGAGCAGAGCTTGGTAGTTTCTTGCGTGATAAAGATCTGAGTTATTTGGGTGTGATTCGTGATGATAGTGCGTTGATCATTAAATTTAAGGATGAGACGCTGCGTGAGAATGCACTAAAAGCATTGAATCGTGAATATAATCTAAATGAAGTCAATAACATGCTGGATTTTAAAGAAATCCCCAGTAAAAAAGGGGTTGCGTTAAATGTGACCTTGACTGAAGCAAATATCAATCAGACTAAACGTTTTGCATTAAAACAGAATATTACTACGTTGCGTAATCGAGTCAATGAGTTAGGTGTGAGTGAACCTATTATTCAACAGCAGGGATTAGAACGAATTGTAGTGGAGCTTCCAGGTGTACAAGACCCTACCGCAGCAAAGAAAATATTGGGTGCAACGGCAACCTTGGAATTCCGATTGGTCGATGAGGAAAATGATCCTTATCAAGCACAGTCATCAAGACGTACACCGCCAGGTGATAAATTATTTATGGAGCGTAACGGTAATCCAATCTTGCTAAAAAGAAAGGTTATGTTAACGGGGGATTATATTACTGGCGCTGATGCTGGTTTTGATGAAAATCAACGTCCTTCTGTCACCATTACCTTAGATGG
>JAGLBQ010000014.1 GCA_023146675.1 Cocleimonas sp.
CGCCTTACATAACCTGTTGCTTTTAGCTGTGCAACCACATCTTTAACCACATCAACGGGGATTGCAAATGACACACCCATAAAGCTACCTGATTGGCTATAAATTTGCGAGTTAATGCCAATGACCTCACCTTGCATATTAAACAGCGGGCCGCCTGAGTTCCCAGGATTAATTGCTACATCCGTTTGAATAAAAGGCACATAATTTTCTTCTGGTAAACTACGCCCCTTTGCACTGACAATCCCCGCAGTTACGCTGTGATCAAAACCAAAAGGGGAACCAATAGCAATCACCCACTCTCCTACTTCTAACTGCTTTGAACTCCCTATTTTAAGCACAGGAAATTTAGTACCTTCAATTTTTAATAAGGCAATATCGCTACGTTTATCACTACCAATCAATTTAGCAGATAATTCACGGCGATCACTGAGCTTAACAATAATTTTATCGGCTCCATCGACGACATGATGATTTGTTAGCACATAACCATCATGTGAAATAATAAAACCAGAACCAATCGAGCTAGAATCATCCTCGTCAGGACCCTCCTCTCTAAATTGCTTCATTAAATCATCAAGCATCTCATTACTGTTATTATCATCAGAAGGTTTTGACTGCTTCTGCTGATCTTCTCTCTCAATACTAACATTCACAACTGCGGCACTATGCGCTTTCACCAACTTGGTAAAATTGGGTAATTCTGCAGCGTTACTCATCATCGTCAGCAACAACAGTGCAGAGGTAGCCAATAACTTGGCTATTAAGGGTTTACTCATGCTGGAATACACTCCATATCTTTATTCCGCAAAAATCAATTAGACTAACTGCTCAGCCTAAATAAATAGCTTAAATTTATTATTAAAAATCTAGCCTCAACAAAATTTGCGTCTATACTATCGTGTTTCCGTTATTTTCTTAACCCTTTTTCATTACATTTTTACGCCTGTGTGACTTAAATTCATCCACATAAATATTACTTAAAACCACAAAATAGCTTCCTTATGACTTTATCTTCGTTTTCTACACCCTCCACACTCACTGCGCTTTCCCCTGTTGATGGGCGTTATGCGAGTAAAACTGCATCTTTACGCCCTTATTTTAGTGAGTTTGGATTGATAAAATATCGCGTATTAGTCGAGGTGCGTTGGCTACAAGCACTTGCACAGCATACTGAAATAAAAGAGGTACCTGAATTTTCTGCCGACGCCACTTCATACCTTGAGAATATTATTGAATATTTTTCTGAGGAGGATGCGACACGAGTTAAAGAAATAGAACGCACCACCAATCATGATGTAAAAGCTGTTGAGTATTTTTTAAAAGAAAAAATTGCGGATAATACGGAAATCAATGCAGTCAGTGAATTTATTCACTTTGCCTGCACCTCTGAAGATATTAATAATTTATCGTATGCTTTAATGATAAAAGGCGGACGTGACAACGTTCTACTTCCTGAAATTGAGCAAACAATTAAAGCTATTACTACAATGGCGCATGATCAGGCAGAAATACCCATGTTGTGCCGAACACACGGTCAACCTGCCTCACCCTCTACTTTGGGCAAAGAAATGGCAAATACTGCATACCGCATGCAGCGCCAGTATGATCAAATTAAAGCAGTCCCATTATTGGGTAAGATCAATGGTGCAGTTGGCAACTATAATGCACACCTTAGCGCCTACCCCGATATTAATTGGGAAATATTTGCCAAAGATTTTGTAGAGTCACTGGGACTTGAGTGGAACCCTTACACCATTCAAATTGAACCCCATGACTATATTGCAGAATTATTTGATGCAACTGCACGCTTTAATACTATTTTAATTGATTATTGCCGTGATATATGGAGCTATATTTCATTAGGCTATTTCAAGCAAAGAGTCATTGCTGGAGAGGTAGGATCATCTACCATGCCCCATAAAGTCAATCCGATTGATTTTGAAAATGCAGAAGGTAATGCAGGAATCGCTAATTCACTGATGAATCATCTATCGCAAAAATTACCTATTTCACGCTGGCAACGTGACTTGACGGATTCAACCGTATTAAGAACCTTAGGAGTAGGAGTTGGACACACCAGTATTGCACTACAATCAACACTCAGAGGAATTAGCAAGCTGGAAGTTAATGAGGCGGTAATAGCAGCAGATCTTGATAATAATTGGGAGGTGTTGGCAGAACCGATTCAAACTGTCATGCGTCGTTATAATATTGAAAAACCGTATGAAAAACTTAAAGAGCTAACCCGTGGACAACGCATTACACCTGAAGGCTTACAAGTTTTTATTAATATGCTAGAAATACCACAGCACGCTAAAGATACACTGCTTGCAATGACTCCCGCAAATTATATTGGCAATGCAGCGGAACAAGCGAAGAGAATCTAATATTAATACTTAAACCATAAAAGACACAGAATATACGGGAATACAATAAATCTCTCGTTAAAAATCAAAGCGCGTAAGGACATTTTTTAATACAAAAAAACCAAGGAAAAACATCTAAATATTCCCTCTGTAATTTGCCAAAAAACTTACGCGCTTTAACATTAATAACCCATTCTTTTTTCGTGTTTCTGCGAGAAATACATTCTTTCTGTCTATTCAGTGTCTTGGTGGTTTTAATCTTTTTAAGGTTTAATCATGAATCCAAATAGCAAACAAAATCTTCTTGGTGGTTTAAGTTATCAAGAATTTCTCTCTGAATACTGGCAACAAAAACCACTCCTTATACGCCAAGCATTTCATGGCTCCCCTATTGATATTAGTGCTGAAGAATTAGCAGGTATTGCCTGCGATACGGACACTCCTTCTCGCATTGTAATGGAAAATGGCAGTGAGCCGTGGGAGTCACTCTTTGGGCCCTTTGATGATGAAATATTTTCCAACCTACCTGAGTCGCACTGGACATTATTAGTCAATGATCTTGAACGTTACTTTCCTGAATTACGCCAGATAATGAATAAGTTTCACTTTATTCCTGACTGGCGACTGGATGATTTAATGCTTAGTTATGCCACTACCGATGGCTCTGTTGGTCCTCATATTGATGACTATGATGTATTTCTTATTCAGACATCAGGTGAACGCAAGTGGCGTATTGACAGCAGAGAAAA
>JAGLBQ010000140.1 GCA_023146675.1 Cocleimonas sp.
ATTTATGTTGCCAGTAGTTCCTTGTTAATGATGGGTGTTACACGTGAAGCATTATTACCACCTGTGATAGATGATGATTCAGAAGAGATTGAGCAAAGCCCATAGAGAGTATTTTTAGGGGCTATAAGCTTTATTTGGTAAACAGGTAATAGGCTGAGCAAATAATGTTCAGCCTGTTTTTTTTCTGCGATTTATTTGTCAAAAGAGATTAGTATAGAATAAAAAAAAGTGTAGTAAAAATAATACGTTTGTGGTTTTTAATGCATTTTTTGTGTTTTTAGCAACAAAAAAACTATTTTTGCTCAGCCATTGTACTATACTTTTAAACACAATATTTTTTCGATGATCCCCCTTTTTTGTCGAATACAATAATACTCAAGGACAGAGAGCGTAGAAATGACTTCAAAATTACTTAGTAATATTTCTCTTAGTAGAACCCAGTATGTAGTATCTGTTGCTATTTTAAGTGCCACTTTTTGTATGGGCACAGCGATGGCTGCGGGAGGCTCTACTCCAATACAAGGTCTTGATGGCGCTAAACCAGTTGCAGAAAAAACAGCGCCTGTTATTAAAAGCATCACTGCATCACCCGCAGCAGAATGCCCGCTTAATAGTGGTGGTCCAACACTGCTTGGTACAACATGGCGTTTAGAATCTATTTATGGCAATCGTGTGCCTAAAGCCCTTAAAATTGATATGCGTGTTAGTACAACATCACTAACAGGTATCGGTGGTTGTAACAAATATTCAGCCAACTTTAGTCAAGTGGGTTATACAGGCTTTACGGTAAAAGCAATTAATAAAACGAAGAAAAAATGTAAAGTAATTATTCCTTATAAAACAGCTAAATCAATCAATGTTGGAAGCTGGGAGGGCAGTTATCTCAGGACACTGCGGCGTATGGGTAGTGTGCGTCAGATGACAGACACTAAGCTATACTTCTTTAATCGTAATGGTCAAATAGGAATGAAATTCCATAAAACGGCTGATGAAAATAAAGAAGCAGCGGCAGCGGCTGAAAAAGCGGCAAAATTAGCGGTGGATAGAAAGTCAACAGAGTTGGCGGCGGCTAAGAGAAGGGCAGAAATGTCTAGAAAATTAGCAGCGCAACAACGAGCACAGCAGTTGACGATTAAAAAATCATCGACTGTGCAAAAAGCAATTCCTCAAAAAGCAAAAGATAAGCCTATTATTAGTAAAATCAATGCATCAGATGATGATTTAATAACTGATTTTTTTAAAGCGGTCGATCTTTAGTTCCCAAACCTGTTCTCCTATCTATCTCATAATGTAAAGGCATTAGCATTAATCCAATGTTCTTTGCATTATGAAATATGAAGAATCTCCATCCTCCAAATTATTCATAGTAATTTAAAAATCATACGTGATTATTGTTTAGTTCGCATGCGAGTGTCGGTCGTTAAATTTCCACTTTAGAAGGTACAGTGCGTACCGCTATATTTATCATTGTGGTGAATCTATTTTTGTGGCTCAAAAGCTTATTTTTGTTGCTTTAATACTACGGAAAATTATTTGATCGACAGCTATAATGCACTTTCATTGGGATGATTTTTTCCGATAATGTATGGGCAGATTTACCATTTATTTAGGAAGTTTTACTGCAATGGAGAATAATAATGTCAGCAACACATGTCCATATTGACGGTATAGTGCTAATAATATTTCTCCTCTTTGCTTCTCTTGTTGCTCTTCTAGGCTCTTCTGTTTACATCTTGCGTTCTGATATTGAAATCCATCTTATGGATAGTGTAACAGAGCGATTTTCAGAAGAGGGCTGGCAATTTAATGTTACTTTTAGTGGTAGAGATGGTGTTGTTTCAGGAAGTGTTAAGGATAAGGTAATGGAGAAGGAAATAATATCCATTGCTGAAAGTATAAAAGGTGTTCGTACTATTGATAATCAGTTAGAGATTATTAACACATCTATTGATAATATTAAAAAAAACAATCCCAATAAAATATCAGGCATATCAGGCATATCAGAATCCTTGGGAGGCATAATTGCCGACACCATTCCAAAATCCATCACGCTAGACCCAGATATTGATGACTACAAGGTGCCTGTGGGTAAAAAAGACCATTCCAATAGTCGTACTGATATGACAGAAAAGCTCATTGTTGAGGAAGTTGTTATTCAATATGATACTGAAGAAACCAAGCTATCCTCAGCAAATGAGGTGTTTTTGAGTAC
>JAGLBQ010000141.1 GCA_023146675.1 Cocleimonas sp.
ACGGTTAAAGTTGACGGGGAAACTACCACTCCCGTTTTTTAAGTCTAAAGTCTTGATTTTATGTTGCTAAGATATTGCAACTATCTTGCTTTATAACTAAAACGGGAACTGCTGATAGCAACCAAGTCTTCTAACGCAGATTTTTGTTTTTGCTTGAATGAACTCATAAGTGCGTAGTCTTTACGTAATGAATAAGATCATTTAAGCTGAGACAAAAAAGCAAGTTAGAGATCAGTAAGTTATTTTGTTCACGCTTCTAAGTAAACTATTTGTCTTTTATTAAAGGTATTTGAGTTTTATTTACTGGATCGTAAACTTGATAGTTTAATTGGGCAATATGATTCTTATTTTTAGGCAGTGCTCATTATGTCTTTACAATAGATTTATCTGTAGGTTGTTAATTATCCAGATGAATTTATTTTGAATGGGTTTTTAGCCTCAACTTTTATCATAAAGTTGAGGCTTTATTATAAAAAAATCAGATTTTCTAATGACTGATTAGTATTTCTTCTGTGTCTTTCGTATTATTTGGGCTTAATAATACAATACAAATAAATAGTGATAGGCTGATTTATAGCTATTTTAAAGGACTCAGAATAAATACCTTAGATTTATCATCTAAAAAATAATAAAAATAAATGGTGAATAAAATGCGAACCTTTTCTAGACTCCGCTACATTTTTGTATCGGTTATATTCTTTTTTGTTTTTATGATAATGACCGTGCAAGCTAAGATAACGCCTGCGGGAATGATTATTACCAATAAAGCAGAAGTATCATGGTTTGATACTAAGGGGGAAGTCTATAAGCTGTTTTCAAATGTTGCTGAGATTGAGGTGGCAAAACTCTATGGCTTATTATTATTAGATGATAATTCAAAATATGCGAGTGCAGGTCAAACCATTGCTTTTCCGCATCGTGTAAAAAATATTGGCAATGTCGTCTCTGCTTATGAGTTGCAAATTAAATTAGACGAAGATGATTCAGGTGATTTGACTAATTTGTCACTTCATATTGATGTGAATGGAAATGGTCTTGTTGATGCGGGGGAAGCAAAACTTCCTGTTGTTACCTGCCAAGATGCGAGTACGAGTAATATTTGTTACTTATTGCCAGAGTTGATTGCAGGAGAAATTATTGAGTTTGTCATTCAAGGGCAAAGTGATGTAACCGCAACATCGGGTGATAAATATGCAATGGGAGTAAGTGTTGCTGCAATCAAAGCGCCAGAGGTAATCAAACATAATCAAGACAGTGTTGAGATTATTGATGGGGCTAATATTACCATTAATAAATCAGTGGGCCCCGTCTGTGGAACACCGATACGTCCTAGTGATACGGTTAAATTTACTATTAATTTTACTAATGTAGGTAATAAGAAGACTAAAGCAAAAGATTTTGTCATTGATGGTGAGTCACTTTCAGGTGTTATCTTGGAGGATGTAATTTTACCTAACTTTACCTTATCCAAAACACCTGTACCTATTATTGCGCCTGTTAATACACTTTTATTGGTTCAATTGCGCAATGAAGACACTAACCGTTGGATTAAATTTGATACTTGGAATGACAGTAATGACAGTAATGTTAGTAAAATTGGTTTATATCTCCCTATTTCGCAAATAGAGACTAGTCAAAGTGGTCAATTAATTTATGAGCTAACGGCTGGTAATAATATTACATCAACGACAATTACATCCCAAGCGGTGTTTAGTGACGGGGAAGATCAAGAGTTTGTCAGTAATACTGTTTGCCTCACGCTAGCACCTGCTGCGGACAGTGGTTCTAAGGATGAAGCAAAAATTCGTTTCCTTACGCCAACCTTAGATCTAAAAAAATCACAACAGCCTCCTGGTTTTTCATCTGCTGGTGATCTTGAGGATGCTTCATTCTATCGTCTTGATACAGGCAGTAATGACTATCAACCTGCACGTGATGGTGTCTATATTGAAGTACATTCAAGTGGTTTAAATGCAGATGGGAATAAAGCGGAAGTACATACGGTAAAAGTAATCTCGGGAACAGGTGATATTCTGTATGTTGTGATTAAGGAAACAGGTCCCAATACAGGCATATTTAGAGCTATTCGCCCTGTACGTTTAAGTGCCGCAGAAAAAGGAGCGGGTAAAACCTGTCCAGTAGATAGCCAGACAAGTGCTGTTTATGATAATACTGCTGATGAAAACTGTACGCTGCAAGGTAGTCCTGATGGTCGCATTCAGGTGACTGTTGATGATCCTGGTGTGGGTACTTTATTAAAAGATGCTGCTTTGATAGATCCGCTAGGCATTGTGTTTGATGCTGCTTTTAATACACCTGTCAAAGGTGCAGACGTTATTATTAAAACACCTGATGGACAGATAGCGATTGACCCCTTAACGGATCAGCCCTATGACATTCAAACCACAAATGAAGAGGGTAAATATCAATTTCCATTTTTATACCCAGGTTATTACTATATTGATGTAACAGCACCTGAGGGTTATACCTTCCCTAGTAAAATGCCTCCAGAGGCATTTATTGATCGCACGGTGAATCAGTACTCCTATGGTAAGGATGGTTTTTATGGAACCCCTGGAGACGGTATTTTTAAACTAGAATCACTGCTGGTTGCAGATATACCATTGAATCCGATTCTAAATGCCAATAATGATTTGGTGGTTGAGAAAACAGTTACTTCAGCCAATGCGGGTATTGGAGACTTTGCAAGTTACTCCATCCATATAGTAAACCATGCGCCTAAAAATTTATATGCAGTCAAAATAGAAGATCGTCTTCCCTATGGGTTTAGATATGTGGAGGGTAGTGCTTTTCTAGATGGTAAGCAGGTGAATGATCCTATGGGTGCGCCAGGTCCTAATTTAACCTTTTCTGAGCTTCCTTTTGGAGAAACGTTGGCAAAAGGTGAGCTAGATAAAAAATCGCATACCTTGACCTATAAGCTAAGAATTTCAGCAGGCGCAATTGATAGTGACGGTGTCAATACCGCGAAGGCAACTGGACGTACTGGAACCATGTACACTATCCATTCCAACAATGCTACCGCAAAGGTCAAAGTAATCCAGAAGGGTGTTCTGGGTGATAATGGCATTATTTTTGGCAAAATTTATGTGGATGCTGATTGCTCAAATATCCAATCAAAAGGTGAGTGGCCCATTGGCGGTGTGAAGCTGTATCTTGAAGATGGCACTTGGGTGGTTACGGATGGCAATGGTCAATATAGTTTATATGGCATAAAGCCTGGCAGTCATGTGGTTAAAGTTGATCCTATTAGTTTACCAGAAGGAATTTATCTTAAGCCATTAGATAATCGTCATATGGCGGATGCTGATAGCCGTTTAGTGGATATGAAGCGGGGTGGTTATCATCGTGCCGACTTTGCAGCGCAATGTCCTAAAGAAGAACCTGAAATTGTATTTGAGCAGATTATGTCACGCAATAATGGGCGCACTGACTGGATGCTTGATCATGCGACTAAATATAATCCTGAAAAAAACAATGTGACGAATGATTTAAGTAAGAAGACGGGTGCCGATGGTGATCTATCTAGCGGTACGGTTAGTTTTATTGATCAGTCAATCAAGGCTAAAATTGCAGCAGGTAAAGGCATAAGTCGTGGTTATTCATTATTGTTAGATCGTTATGATAGTGCAGTTAAAGCTAAAAAAATGCGTGCTAAGTTACCGAAAGTAACAAAATACCATAGTTTTATTTATAAGTCGGGGGATTTTTATACGCTTAGATTTGGTTTTAATTTGCAACGTGAGGCAATGAAGGGTTTACAGCAGAAATTTGCAAAGGAAAAACTCAAAACAACCATCGTTGCGACTATTTATGAGCGTCTTTCTGATGCTGTACTCAGTCGTTTGGAGTCACCACAAAATGGTGATGGTATGTTGCCTCCTAAAGTGGTCGTTAAAAGCATTACCAAAAAACAAGCAAAAGTTGGAGCATGGTTATGGCCAAAGAATGGCATTAGCCTAGACGGTCGCTTTATGGTGGTGATTCGCGCGGGTATGAAACCAACGTTACGAGTTAATGGCAAAAATATTCCAAAATCAAAAATTGGTGAGCGTATTGAGAATCGTCGTGAACGTGCACAGGTTGTTGCTTGGTATGGTGTTGAACTGAAAAAAGGTGAAAATCAGGTTGAAGTTTTCGCTAAGGATCCCTTCGGCAATTCACGTACCTTGGTTAAAGGTATCTTTAAACGACCTACAATGGCAGAAACCCTTCATTTTAGTGCCAATTCTGATGAATTATCCGCTGATGGAGGTCGCTCTTATTTACCCTTAACGATTAAATTGCTCGATTCAAATGGTTATCCTGCGCGAGGCATTCACTTTGTAACGCTTGAGACAACAGATGGAAGCTGGGTTGAACGTGATATTCAAGATCAAACACAAGGGCATCAAGTAAGGGTTACGAATGGTCAACGGGTGGTACATTTGCGCAGTTCAGAGCGTACAGGTGATATTACTTTGCGTGCGTCTGATGGCAAAATGAAGGCAGAAGTTAAGATTGTACAAACAGCTCCAATGCGTCCTCTCATGGCGGTGGGTATTTTGGAAATCGGTGCCAGTAAAAATATCTTTGATAACCGTGTTAATGGAGGAGAAGATAAAATTGAGCGTCATGGTCGTGCGGCAATGTTTATGAAGGGTCGTGTTAAAGGTGATGTGCATTTAACCTTGTCTTATGATTCTGATAAAGATCCTGACGGTGAACGTTTCCGTGATATTAATCCGAATAGTCAATACCCTGTTTATGGTGATGACTCACGTAGAGGTTACGATGCGCAAAGTCGTAGCAAGCTGTATGCCAAGATCGAGAAAAGTAAAAATAGTGTGATGTATGGTGATTATCTGACCGACTCAAAAACCAATCATGAGAGTGTAGCGCGTGTGCAGCGTAGTTTAACGGGTCTAAATGGAATTATTGATTATGGTAAAACACGAGTTCAAGCGTATGTATCACGTCCTGGAGATAATCATATTGCCAATGAAGAAATGCGTGGCAAGGGTACTGCATTAAATTATCGCTTAAAGCATCACCCTCTGATTCGTAATAGTGAGGTGATTGAGGTAGTGACTTATTCACGTGATAACCCAGGTGTGGTCATTAATATTAGCAAGTTAAGTCGTTTTGGTGACTATAGTCTGGATGATGTAACAGGTGATTTAAGCTTTAGTGATGCCATTCCAACGCTGGATGATAAGCAAAATCCTGTCTATATTCGAGTTTCTTATGATCTGGACGGTCATAGTGAAAAATATACCGTTGCAGGTGTACGTTTAAACCATCAGGTGACGAAAGAGTTAAATGTGGGCGTGAGTCATTCTTATGATGATAATGAAACCAAAGGCAAGGCAATTACGGGTATTTCAGCAGAGTATAAAAATCAGGATTCACGTATTACGGTTAGTGCGGCAACCTTAAAGCATCAGGCAGCCAGTAAAGATGATGGTAAGGCAGTGCGTTTAGCGGTGGAGCAAAAATGGAGTGCTAATAGTAAAAGCAATCTAACCTATGGTCGTGCGGATAAAAATTATGATAATCAAGGGGGTGGTGTCGCTGCAGATCGTGAGGAGTTGCGTATTGCGCATCGTCAGCGTGTTTCTAAGGATATTGGCGTTAATGTTGAGGCGATACATTCTAAAAGTTTGAGTCAAGATTCAGTACAGCAAAGTGTAGGCATCACGGCTGATGTAAAAACAGGTCCTGTTACGTTGAAAGCGGGAGCACGTCATATCAGGCAGAAAAACTCTGCGGATAGCGATAGCTTTAATACGGTAATCTTAGGTGCTAAAGCACCGATTAATATCGGTAAACGTAAAGGTAGTATCTCGGCTGAATATGAGCAGGATATTGGTAGTAAGGATCGCCGTCGCGTGGCAATTGGTGCGGATCTTCAAGTGCATCAGAAGATAAAGGTTTACACTAAGGCAGAGCAGATTAATAGCATGTCGGGAATCAGTGGTTTATCAACTAAAGATCAGCAGACCACATTCTCAGCGGGTATAAAGTCAAATTTATTGCCATCAACGGAAATTTATTCTGAATATCGTTTACGCGGCACAATAGATAGTCGAGACCTTGAAACAGCATCAGGTATTCGTGGTGATTATGAAATCGAAAAAGGTCTCTCCATTGCGCCTAGAATGGAGATAGTAAAAAATATTGAAGGTGCAGGTAAAGATTCGGTGTCTGTTTCGGTTGGTGTTAAAGATGTGCGTGATAAGAACCAGCGTAAGAGCGGACGTGTTGAGCTACGCCATGATGATCAGCGTGATTATGTTGGTCTGGAAGGCACTTATGTCGCACGTTTAAATGAAGAATGGAGTGTGTTGCTACGGGACTCAGCACGTTTTGATTGGGATCAAGATAAGGAAGATCTGCAAGTCAGCAATACCTTCTCTGTTGGTTTGTCATCGCGTCCACGCAGAAATAACAAGCACAGTATGTTGTTCTTATATGAAAATAAATTGGAGCGTGGTTTTGGTGCAGAGGATGATTGTAATAAGCATATTCTGTCTACCCATCAAAGTTATCAAATCAATGAATCCATTTCTATCTCAGGTCGTTTAGGTAATAAATATGAGAAATGTTCTAATGATGGTCTTGATGCAAGTACGAATACTACCTTGGCTGATGGGCGCTTGATCTGGGATATTAATAAGCGTTTTGATGCGGATATTCATGGCGGTATTTTGGCTACTGATGGAGTAAGAGAGAAGCAGTATTCGGCAGGTTTAGGTATTAATTATCTTGTTAAGCAAAATATGCGTATTGGAGCAGGTTATAACATTAAAGGCTTTGAAGATGATGACCTTGATAGTGAAGGATATAATAAGCAAGGTGTGTATGTCGGCATGCAGTATAAGTTTGATGAGAAAAACTTGGGTTGGTTAAGCGGTGAAAAGCAACAGGATAGAAGCCGAGTTGAAATGCCAGGTGAGTCACCTACGATACCAAAAACTAGAGACGAGGATTCTGACAGTAAAAACTCGCTAAAAGAGCTCTTTGGTTCATGGTTCTAGGCGTAAAAAAACGGTAGTTTTTTAATAGTAGTCTGTATTTTATTTCTTCGTATAGGCTCAAGCTAGGCAAATTATAATGAAGGGCAATAATAATGAAAAATAATAATCCAGTTATAAAGCGACACTATAAATTATTGATGGCTACTGCAATAAGCATTGCCTTATCAGGTTGTACCACGACAGATTCACTTTATGCTGAATATGATGAAAATTGTGAGATACCACAGCCTAAAGTTAAGATAGTGGAGAAGGTGAAAATAGTTGAGAAAATTAAGATAAAAAAAGAAGTGATAGTCAAGTATAAGACGAAGTATAAAACAAAATATAAAACTAAAGTTGTTACCAAAGTAGTGAATAAGGTTGATCGTCAGATCATACGCGGTATTCGTTGGGAGCCAGCGGTTTATTTTGGTTTTGA